>CP185271.1:1780000-1921490 GCA_019458035.2 Streptococcus oralis | reverse complement strand
TAGTAGCCTCCTACAACTTGTAATCTCAAGCCACCTGCTTCAGGAAAATAGACAAGATGAGTTTGTTCTAACTCTTCAATAGCTGCAATAGCACGGCTTCTAGTCCATCCCATTGTATTCATTAAATCAAAAATCATTACGTCTCTAGTCAACCTTGAGACCTTTGTTTGGTGTTTTTTCATAGGTAATCCTTTCTTGTCACAAGCTAGTGTTAATTCACAGCTATATCATAATAGATAATGAGAGAATCTGTTTTAAAGGGACAATGAAATAAATTATAAAATCAATATCCATAACAATTTCAATATTATCTGACATTTTTTCTCCTTTCCTTAATTTTTGTAACGAAAAAAGAGAGCGATTTTCTCACTCTCTCAAGTTATATGATATTTAATTTTTCACTTTCCCAAAACTCTAGACACTTACCGAAGACTTTTTTTATTTAACGTAAACAACTCCAAGTTTACCAAAAGCAACTTCCCCACGAATAATCAAGGTTTTGTTTGTTGGTGCTACAGGAGCATCTGCCTTAGCTGCACCAAAGGATGTTTCTACTTTCAGATCGACTCGCCAGTGTTGTGGGACATAGACTGTTGCATTTCCGAAGGCCACTTCAATATTTAAAGTCGCAAAATCACCTAACATCTCTGCATTGTCATAGTAGATTTTAGCGTCCCCAAAAGCGACTTCCACTTGGTCGTCTACAATATCTTGATCTTGTTTATAGAAGGTTCCACTGCCAAAAGTGACTTCCTTATCTGTGATGACTGTTCGTTCACCGTTGTACCACCATTTTTTCTCATGCCAGAACTTACTTGAATGTGTCAGATAACCAACACCGAGTACTACTAAGATGCTAGCCCAGATGAGAGAATGATTTGTAACTGGCAACAACTCATAAGCGTAATTTGCAATGATGAGCGCCAGTAAACCTGTAAAAACTGCCGAAGTGAGATGGCGTCTAAGGAGGGACTCAATGGACTTATAAGCCAAGAAAACAATACCTAGCAAAGGCCATATCTTGCCATCCAAAGAAGGAATTCCAAAATTCCCTTGCAGCAAGATCCAGGCTGCTAAAACCAATAAAACAATACCAAATGCTTTCTTTTTCATGTTTTTTTACCTCATGTTTCTTAGATTTTCTTTTAGGAGGGATTGGTAATGCCGTGAGACATGAACCTCCTTGTGCGTATGATAAAAGGAAATGGTGCCCGTTCCTGAAAAGGACTTATCCACTGAGTAAATCTGACGGATGTTTGCGATCGTTGACTTGGAAACTCGACTAAAATAGCGAGGCAAGATGGACTCCAATTCATAAAGTTTGAGACGAACTTCATAGGCTTCCTTCTGGTTATGAGCATAGATCTTGCTCCCTTCTGTTTCAAAGAAGAGAATTTCTGACAGATCTAGATAATATTCACCTGTCCCCTTGTAAAAAGTCAACCTCGGAGCCTTTGACTCTTGCAAAAGTCGTTGCAAATCTGCAATTTCATCTGTCAAAGTGGGTGTCTTGATGACAATTTCAGTCTCCTCTAAATTGCCGTCAATCTCAATTCGTAACTTCATCGCATCTCCTTTCTGACTCTACTATATCAAAGCTAAATTAGGAATACAAGGGCAAAAAAGCAAGTGGTCAATTTGAAGCAGTAAGTGGTTATAGGACTAGCTTAACTTACATATCAGAATAGGAAGAAAAGGAATCCCCACACCAGACCGCAGACATAGCCAACCAAGACGTCCTTTGGATAATGCACACCCCCTAAAACCCTCACCAAGCCCAGCAAAGCTGAAAAGAGCAAGCATGCTAAGCCAACAGGTAGACTAGCATGCAGACAGGCCATGGAGACGATGGTTGCCGAAAAGACATGGCGACTGGGCATCGACTGTCCCGAACTATCCTTTTCAAGCAGAGGACTGATGTCCCAAGTTTCATAAGGTCGCGGGTGGTTGATTTTCTTACGAAAAAGAGACAAAATCACAAAACCTGATGCAGGAATAAGCACATAAACTCCAACTTGCTGACCCAGTCCCAGTTTCAGATAAGTAGTGACTAGCAAGGTCAGATAGACCAGGGGCATGGCGACTGTCATCAAACGATTGAAACTGCGTAATAGAAATAAAAGGGTGGGATGGCTAGTGAGTCTGGAGCTGATATTTCGATACCATTCTTGATAATTTTTCATTTATAATTCTCATTCTCATTATCTTGTTTTTGTCTACCGGTGAGACGTTTGTCTTCTAGTATAGTGCAGAAAAAGAAGGCCGTCAAGCCTTCTTTTGATTTATTCTTCTGCTTCGTCTTCTGTAAATTGGCTATTGTACAAGTCGGCATAGAAGCCACCTTGCGCCATCAGCTCCTCATGGTTACCTTGCTCAATAATATTACCATCTTTCATAACAAGAATCAAATCAGCATTACGAATAGTTGACAAGCGATGGGCGATGACAAAGGAAGTTCTGCCTTCCATCAAACGGTCCATGGCTTTCTGAATCAATTCCTCTGTACGTGTGTCAACTGAGGATGTCGCTTCATCCAAAATCAAGAGCGGTGCATCTTTCAACAAAGCACGAGCGATAGTCAAAAGCTGTTTCTGTCCAACAGACAAGGTCACAGTGTCATCCAAAACAGTATCGTAGCCATCTGGCAAAGTCATGATAAAGTGGTGAATTCCCACAGCCTTGCTGGCTTCCATCATCCGCTCATCGCTGATACCTGTCTGATTGTAGATGAGATTTTCCCGAATGGTTCCTTCAAAGAGCCAAGTATCTTGTAAGACCATTGAAAAGGCATCATGTACTTCTGAGCGCTTCATATTCTTGGTATCGACTCCATCGATACGGATGCCTCCCTTATCAATCTCATAGAACTTCATCAAAAGATTGACAATGGTTGTCTTACCAGCTCCAGTTGGCCCAACGATAGCGACCTTTTGGCCTGCATGAGCTGTCGCAGAAAAGTCATGGATGATGGTGCGTTCTGGTGTATAGCCAAAGGATACGCGATCAAAGACCACTTCTCCCCTCATGCCAGTCAATTGTCTTTCCTTATGGGATTCATCCTGCATCTCAGCTTCACCTAGAAATTCAAAGACACGTCCCATGGCTGCACTGGCTTGTTGCAAGCTGGTAATCCCTTGAGCAATTTGTGATAAGGGTTGTGAGAAGGTACGAACATAGACCATAAAGGCTACAATAACCCCGATAGTGATATGCCCTTTTAGAGCAAGCGCGGCCCCAACGATGATGACCAAAACATAGCTAAAATTCCCAACAAAGAACATGGCTGGCATCATGATACCAGAGATAAACTGAGATTTCCAGATGCTGTCGTGCAAGTTCTGATTCAAACCTGCAAATTTCGCTTTAGAGGTGTCTACTGCGTTGTAGCTCGTTACAACATTGTGTCCCGAATACATTTCTTCTACATAACCATTGACAGCCGCCAAGTTGTTTTGCTGAGCTCTAAAGTACCCTTGTGACTTAGCCATAATTACGGAAACTGCCGCAAAACCAACAAGCGTAGAAACAACCGTTACCAGAGCTAAAATCCAGTTCATCCCAAACATGGTCACCAAAACGGCAATCAGCAAGAAACTAGCTGAAAGAACAGTTCCTAAACTTTGGTTGAGAGATTGCGCTGCCGTATCCACATCATTGGTCACGCGCGAAAGGGTATCTCCTTGTGAATGACGGTCAAAATAGCCAAGTGGCAAACGATTGATTTTTTCAGCGATTGCTGTCCGCAAGCGTTTTGAAAAATGCTGAATGCTCGTTGAAAAGATATAGGCCTGTGTATAGTTAAGAATGGCGCCAAATACATATAGGACAACCAAAAATCCAGCAATACTTGAAACAGCCTCTAAATCAATTCCTGTCATCAAGCCATCTGAAATCAAGTTGGTAATTTCTTTAATCTTAGTTGGACCATAAACGGTAATGATGCTTGAACATACAGCTGCTACAACCGCTACTAGTAGGGGAAGTTGGAGACCTGCTAGAAAAGGTTTATAATATTTCCAAAAAGACATCTTCTTATTTTCCATGTTCCAATTCCTCCTTCGATAGTTGTGAATAGGCAATTTCTTGGTAGACTTCATTGGTAGCTAGAAGTTCCTTGTGGGTGCCTTGTCCCACGACTTTACCTTGATCCAATACCAAGATTAGGTCAGCATCCATAATGGTAGAAATCCGCTGCGCTACGATGAGCTTGGTCATGGATTTTGTTTTCTCAGCTAGTTCTTGGCGTAGGACACGATCTGTCTTGTAGTCCAAGGCTGAGAAGGAATCATCAAAGATGAGGATTTCTGGCTTCCGAGCCAAGGCACGCGCAATGGCCAAACGCTGTCTTTGACCTCCTGAGAAGTTGGTTCCACCTTGGGCTACTTCTGATGCAAGACCTGCTTCCTTGTCCTCGATAAATGCTTTAGACTGGGCCAATTCAAGAGCTTGCCACATAGCAGCCTCGCTTAGAGGAGTTTCTTTGCTCTTACCAAAATCTAGATTGCCCTTAACATCTCCTGAGAAGAGGACTGCTTTCTGCGGAATATAGCCAACCTTATTGCGCAAGTCTACCAAGTCGTAATCTTGCACATTAACACCATCTACTAGAATTTCTCCCGCGGATACATCGTAAAAACGAGGTAGTAGGTTGACCAGAGTAGATTTACCAGAACCAGTTGAACCGATAAAGGCCACAGTTTGACCCGCTTCTGCTTTGAAAGTGACATGTTCCACGACTGCTTCAGAGTTTTTAGAGTAGCGGAAAGTCACATCACGAAATTCCACTTGTCCTTGAACTGAAGGGTCCGCTGTCTGTGCATGACTAGGATTTTCAATAGAAGAATGCAAATCCAATACTTGATTGATACGTCCTGCAGAAACCAAGGTACGAGGAAGAACGATAAAGAGTGCTCCCATGAGAAGGAAGCCCATCACGACCTGCATAGCATAGGACATGAAGACCACCATATCACTAAAGAGTGGCAGACGTTCTGCCAAACTTGCATCGTTGATGATATAGGCACCAATCCAGTAAATGGCTAAGGTCAAACCGCTGGAAATCGCCATCATAATAGGGTTCATAATCGCCATCAATCGATTGACAAAGAGATTGAGACGAGTCACCTCATCATTGGCTTCTTCAAATTTCTTATCTTGGTAATCCTCGGCATTATAAGCACGAACAACCCGAATCCCAGTCAAACTTTCGCGAGTGATGCTATTGAGTTTATCTGTCAATTTTTGAATGACAGATTGTTTTGGAAAAGCTAGAGTAATGAGAACAGTGGTCATCAAGACATTGACAATGACGGCCACCACTACTGCCCAGAGCCAGTATTCCGACTTCCCAAGGATTTTTCCAATGGCCCAGATGGCCATGATAGGCCCACGAGTCACTACCTGTAAGCCCATAGTAAAGAGCATCTGAACCTGCGTAATATCATTGGTCGTTCGAGTCAAAAGACTGGGGATTGAAAAACGTTTGATTTCCGTTTGCGAAAAATCTAGAACACGATTAAAAATATCTCTTCGCAAGTGAGTCGTGTAAGACGCTGCAACACGAGAAGCAAAAAATCCAACTGTTACAGAAGACAGAAAGGCTAGGAGAGATAAGCCCATCATCTTAGCAGCAGGAGACCATAGTTGTCCTAACTCCGTACCCGGTGTTCCAATCAATTCTGTTATTTCTGAAATATAGGTCGGCACTTCTAACTCGAGATAGACCGAGAAACAAGTGAAAAGAACAGTGAGTAGGATCATCCCCCACTCTTTTCCTGTAATACGTTTAGCAAGTTTCTTCATTCTCTCCTCCTATTCTTTCTACATTAGCCTGTAGTTGTCCGAGAACTTCTTCAAAAACGGCTAGCTTTTCCTTTGAAATTCCTTCCAGTAGACCACTGGCAATCCGATCAAAAAGCGCCTTAACTTCTTGCATCTGAGATCGTGATTTATCGGTCAAACGAACAAGTTTTGCTCGTTTATCACTTGGACTGGCCTCTAACTCGACTAAATCATTTTGTACCATACGCTTGACCAAGTTGCTTGCAACTGACTTGGTGATATTGAGTTCTGTCTCAATATCCTTGATAAGCGTTAATTCCTGATCATGCTCACGACGATCTAAAAACTGCAGGACCTGTCCTTGCGGTCCCCCCATAAATTCAATACCGCAACGTTTGGCTTCTTTCTGCAACATCAGGTGGATCTGGTACCCAAAACGTTTAAAAATCAACAACGATTTGTCCATGATTGCTCCCTTCTCATGATTTTATATAGTTCTCTGGAGAACTAATTTAGTTTCCGTGAGAACTATTTTATCACTTTCGGAGGAGATGTCAAGAAAAAAGTTTCCTAGAGAACTATTTTAGTCTGAATTGACATTGGAGAATATTTTCTCTATAATAAGCACTAGCTACCGTGGATAGGAATCCATTCACTTGATGAAGGGAGAAAACGTTCAAATGAAACCAGAAGAACAAAAAGTTTTAGGGATTTTAGCAACCATTTTTGGAGCCATCGCACTTTTAGGATCTTGGATCCCGTTTATTAACTATCTATCGTTTTTCATCGCTATTGTCGCGTTGATCTTAGGTATTATCGGACTTATTGCCAATCTCAAAAAACGGAAAACAATGGCCATTATCGGAACATCTCTCGCAGTTGCTTCTGTTGTACTTTTCTTTACGACCCAGATACTGTACGCTAATGTCTACAAAGATTTTGTCAGAGAGTTTAACCGTTCCTATAGGGAAGCTAGTTCCTCAATGGAACGCGACTTGACAGATGATACCATTGATTCACTCCCCGAAGATGAGGAAGAAGACGATACCTTCACTTGGACACAAGAACAGTTCGACGCTTTAATCGAAGGTGACCTTGATAACAAAGGAAAAGGTGGTACCAACTACAAGGATATTATCAAAAAACACGGACTGCCAGACTCCGAGTTTGATTCCACTATTGAGGGCTACGACACAAAGAAAATTACCTATATTGGCATTGATGATAGAATCAAAACCGTTACTCTAACCTTTGTAAAACAGGATAATGGTCAACTCTTACTAGTTCATAAAATAGCTGTAGGCCTAGGAGAAAGCCAGCAGCAAAGAGATTCTGGAACCAGAATCTAATCTCAAATATAAAAAGCGAACAGCTAGCAAGTCTGTTCGCTTTTTTATTAGAATCCATCTACATTTGTGTAGATCTTTTGGACGTCCTCGTCATCCTCAAGAACGCTGTAAAGTTTTTCAAAGGTTTCCAAATCTTCACCTGACAGCTCAACTTCTGACTGAGGAATCATTTCCAGTTCAGTAACTTGGAATTCTTCGACACCTGACTCACGAAGGGCAACGATAGCCTTATGAAGGTCTGTTGGAGCTGTGTAAACAGTAATTGTTCCTTCTTCCGCTTCTACATCATCCACATCAATATCTGCTTCAAGCAACAATTCAAAGATAGCATCCGCATCATCACCAGCAAATACGATCACACCCTTGTTGTCAAAGAGGTAAGAAACAGAACCTGAAGCACCCATGTTACCGCCATTTTTACCAAAAGCAGCACGAACGTTCGCAGCTGTACGGTTGACGTTTGAAGTCAAGGTATCCACAATCAGCATAGAACCATTTGGTCCAAATCCTTCGTAACGTCCTTCTGTAAAGGTTTCGTCTGTGTTTCCTTTTGCCTTATCGATAGCCTTATCAATAACGTGTTTTGGCACTTGCGCTTGTTTAGCACGATCGATAACGAATTTCAAAGCAGTATTTGATTCTGGATCTGGTTCTCCTTTTTTAGCTGCTACATAGATTTCTACACCAAATTTTGCATATACTTTAGAGTTAGCTCCATCTTTAGCCGTTTTCTTGGCTACGATATTGGCCCATTTACGTCCCATTAGGAATCTCCTTTTTTCACATTTTAATCTTTCTTATTATAACACAAGTCTAGCTGATTTTCACTAGAGGAAATGGATTTTCTTTTGCAAAGCAAGCTAGGCTTTGCCTCCGACTGCCACGATTTTCTTGCCTTCTTTTATCCAAGGGTGTCGGGAAAGGGAGAAGTAAAGTTGGACAGTCATCACAACCCAGAGTAGCGGTTCACAGAGAATAACACCTGTGTAGCCTGTCCAAGGAATAATCCAAGCTACGAAAATAATTTTCCCAAACAACTCGATAAAGCTAGATATAAGGGGCAAAAGTTTTTGGCCTAGTCCCTGCAAGCTATTTCTATAAATCAATAAAAGACTTAAAAATGGATAAAATACAGAACTGATACGTAAGTACAAGGTCCCGTTTTCTACCAAATAGCTGTCTGTCGAACTTGCTAGGAAAGAAACTAGGCTAGGACTGGCAAAAAATAGGAAAATACAGGCAAAGGCTGCCCAAGACATACTCAAATAGCTCCCTAAACGAAGGCCTTGGACAATACGTTCGGGACGTTTTGCACCAAAGTTTTGAGAGATAAAAGTCGTCATCGATGCTGAAATAGCCGTCATTGGTAATAAGGCAAAGGCCATGATTCGCCGTGCTGCCGTTTGAGCACTGATAATGACTGCACCAAAACTATTGACAGAGGATTGCAAAATGACACTTCCGATAGAGACGATTGACCCCATCAGACCCATGGCTAGTCCTTGCTCCAAGAGATCCACATAGAGAGCCTTATTCCATTTGAAATGTTTCAAGCCCGGAAGAAGCTCTGGAACACTCTTACGAATATAAAAATAACAGAGAATAGCTGACAGACCTTGCGAGATAATAGTCGCAAGACCCGCAGACTGAACTCCCAGATGCAGTTGCGTAATAAAATACAAATCCAAGATCACATTAACGATAGCTGAGAAGATAAGAAAAGCAAGAGCCGCAAGGCTATCACCAATCGAGCGCAGTAAGCCTGCAAAAAGATTGTAAGCAAAACTAACCCCTACACAGGTAACAATCATGGAGATGTACTCGTAGGATTGAGGAAGGATTTCTACAGGTGTTTCTAGGTACTGCAAGAGTGGATAAAGACCGAAGAAACCCATCAGCATGACAAGAGCACTCAGGATGGCACCCAGAATCCAAGTTGCTGCAACAGCTTCTTTAATCTTAGCAAAATTACGAGCACCGTAGAGACGAGCGATGACAACTCCCATCCCATTTCCAACTCCGAGGGCAAAGCCGATAATCAGATCAAAAATAGCCGTCGTTGCTCCTACTGCTGCTAGGGATTCTTGTCCAAGGAACCGCCCTACAATCAAGACGTCAGCTGTATTATACAGCTGTTGGAAGATATTGGACAACAGAATTGGAAGGGCAAAACTCAAAAGTGAGGGGAGAATGGAGCCATGAATCAGGTCCACTGTTCGTTTTTTATTCATAAAGATATTATATCAGCTTTCCAGAGGACCGACAAGATTCTTTAACGAATCCTGAAATCAATTGCTTCCAGAGAGACAATTTGCTATAATCAAGAAAAGGAGGTCATTTATGAGTTTGACCAGTCAATTAATAACCGATGTGTTTCCAGATCTTGATAAAGTTGAAAAGCTAAATAACGAAGCTTTCCCCGAGGAAGAACGGGTCCCCCTTTCTGAGTTTTTACGCTATCAGGACCGAGATGACGCCCACTTTTTTGCTTTTTATAACGAAGAAGAATTTGTTGGCTTTGCTTTTGCCATCTCCAACCAAAAGGCCTTCTATATTAGCTTTTTTGCCATCATGCCTCACTTAAGAAGTCATGGGTATGGGAAGGAAATTATCGACAAACTAACTGATTTTTACCAGCGAACCATGTTGCTTGAAGTAGAGCGACTGGATGAAGAATGCGATAACTTGGAACAAAGAAAAGCTCGTATGAGCTTCTATCAACAAAATGGCTTCAAAACAGCTAACGCTTTTCTAGAGTATGATGGCTTGAGTTTTGAAATTCTCTACCGCGGTGACCATTTCGACGAGGAAGCCTATCGCGACATCTTCCAAAAATTACAAGATGAACATTATTTTGACTTTCACATCAAATACAGGCGCTTTAGTGATCATTAGTTGTTTCAAGGAAGAGAAATCTAGAGAGTTTTCTCACGATAAAAACGCATAATACCAAGGTTCTGAATACCTGATATTATGCGTTTTTATGATTTTGAAAACTTTCCCTAGTTTTATCTTTAATCTTCAATTTCGATTTCAAGTCCATCACCTAGGTCAAGCGTCACTTCTTGGTTAGGTGCCAAATCTTCAGCGACAGAAGTAGGAGTGGATCCCTCTTCATCTTCAATCAAACCATATTGAACACGAACCTGATGGTCAATCTCATCAAAAATCTCTGGGTGATCTGCCAAGTATTTCTTAGCATTCTCCGATCCTTGCCCGATTTTTTCACCCTTGTAAGAGTACCATGCTCCTGCTTTTTGGATGATATCGAGATCACTTGCGATCTTCAAGAGTTCACCAGTCTTAGAAATCCCTTCTCCGTACATGATTTCAACGAAGGCTTCCTTAAATGGTGGAGCTACCTTGTTTTTCACGACCTTGATCTTGGTTTCCTTACCGACATTGGTATCTTTTTGATCACCAGTTCCCTTGATTTGTGTGCTTCCACGAACATCCAAACGGACTGAAGCGTAGAATTTCAAAGCACGTCCACCAGGTGTTGTTTCTGGATTTCCAAACATGACTCCAACTTTTTCACGCAATTGGTTGATAAAGATGGCAATTGTTTTGGTTTTATTGATAGAAGCACCAAGTTTACGCATGGCCTGGCTCATCATACGAGCTTGCAAACCAACGTGACTATCTCCAATATCCCCATCAATTTCCGCACGAGGTACAAGGGCCGCAACCGAGTCGATAACGACAAGGTCAACTGCACCTGAGTCAATCAATTTTCCAGCAATTTCAAGACCTTGCTCTCCTGAGTCTGGTTGTGACAAGAGCAATTCGTCAATGTTCACACCAAGGGCTGCAGCATAGGCTGGGTCAAGAGCATGTTCCGCATCGATAAAGGCTGCAATACCACCTTCTTTCTGTGCTTGCGCGACAGCATGAAGGGCAACCGTTGTCTTACCAGAAGACTCTGGTCCATAGATTTCGATGATGCGTCCCTTAGGATAACCACCTGAACCAAGAGCAATGTCAAGAGCCAAGGACCCTGAACTCATGACTTGCACTTTTTGCTCCGCGCGCTCACCCAAACGCATGATTGATCCCTTACCAAAGTCTTTCTCAATCAATTTAAGAGCATCGTTCAAGGCTTTTTCACGATCCGCTCCAAACTTTTTTGAAATTTCATCTAATTTTTTTGGTTTTTTCGCCATTCTGTTCTCCTATATTCTACTGGTCCTTAGACCTATCTACTATTATATCAAAATTTAGTCACTTAATAAAGCCTTACGAGCTAGGTTAAAGGCATGCATAACCGCGATGTGACGTACATCTGCTCGACTCCGTCCTGCGATATTAGCCTTGATCACCTCTGTCCCTTTTGCATGTGCCAGTCCAATAAAAACTGTGCCGGCGGGATGCCCCTCTAGGCTATCTGGCCCAGCTACACCTGTCAGACTGACTCCATAATCAGACTGAGTCTTGAGCCGTGCCTGCTCTGCCATTTTTCGAGCCGTAAACTCAGAAACGACCCCGTGTTCTTTTAGCTCTTGCTCGGAAATATCCAACATCTTGGACTTTTCTTCTAGGCTGTAGGTGACAAACCCTCCATTAAAGATAGCTGAAACACCTGAAAAGTCTGCTAAAGTAGCCTGAAAGAGACCTGCCGTCAAGCTTTCTGCCGCAGTAATGCTTTTCTGTCTCTTCTTTAGCTCTTCTACAACGACACTTGCGAGGCTGGTTTCTTCCCCATATCCATAACAGATGTCGCGCAGAGAAATTCCCTCAAAAGTCTGGCGATCCAAGATTTGATTTTCTAAGATATCTAGTACTTGATCAGCCTTTTCTTGACTAACTGCTTTTGTAGACAGGCGCAAAGTCACTTCTCCCGTCTTGGCATAAGGAGCCAAGGTCGGATCCGTTTGCTGGTCAATCAAGTCCGCCAAAATGGTCACCAACTGACTCTCACCAATTCCAAAGAAACGAAGCACTCGGGAATATAGTTTGGTGCCTGTCATCAGCTTGGGTAAAAGTTGATTTAAGACCATGGGTTTCAACTCACTTGGCGGTCCCGGAAGGACCACGTAGGCTACGCCATCCACTTCTAAGATTCCTCCAACAGCCAATCCTGTTTCGTTTGGTAGTGGAGTCGACCCTGCTACAAGTTGAGCTTGTCTTTCATTATTTGGTGTTCTCGCATAGTCTGGTCTCTGAGCAAAAAAGACATCCAACTTTGCCTGCGACTGAGGATCGAAGGCTAATTCTTTCCCTAAAAATTTAGCTAGAGTTTGTTTGGTCAAATCATCCTCAGTTGGTCCCAAGCCCCCTGTCAAAATCACAAGATTACTACGTTGGCTCGCAATCTCAAGCAAGGACAAAAGACGAGCTTCATTGTCTCCGACAGCTGTTTGGAAGTAGACATCTACCCCAATTTCGGCTAGCTTCTCTGATAAAAACTGAGCATTGGTATTGACGATTTGCCCTGTTAAAATTTCTGTTCCAACAGCAATAATTTCTGCTTTCATATTTCCTCCTACTTATCTATTCGAATTCTTTTTGAAAAAATCGCAGGAAATTTCCCACGATTTGATTCTTTTCTTATTCTGCTTCTTCGTTTGAAGCGTTAGTACTGGTTGAAGGCGCTGTCCGACCAAAGGCTGTTTCGTACAGTACCGCATTGGTTTCCAATTCTGTCACTGGCTCTTTACCTAGTGAACGACGCAAGAGATTTTGCATCTCGAGCATATGTTCTGAAGTGACAATCTGATAAGAAATTCCCTGTAGCTCAGCATCTTCCCCACGCAATTGATGCGTTTCGATATTCTTGAAAGAATCTTGATAGCCGAGCAATTGTGGAATACTCTTGGCTGAAAGATCTACGTTGGTCTGCATATTGTTGCTCAATGCTTTGAGGATGCCTTGATAGTGGCTCACACTGTTTAGGCTCAAAACTTTCTCAACGATTTTTTGAATGACTTCACGTTGACGTTTTTGACGACCATAGTCTCCTTCAGGGTCTTGGTAACGCATCCGTGAATAAACCAACGCTTCCTCACCATTCAAGGTTTGTTCTCCAACACCGATGGAGATCTTATTAAACTCTTCTTGGTCAGTTATGGAAATTGGGAAACCAAGTGTATTGTTGACGGTGATTCCACCAACTGCATCCACCAATTGTTGAAGGCCTTGCATGTTGACCATTACATAGCGGTCAATGTGGATATTCATCATCTTTTGAATAGTAGAAATTGCAAGCTCCGCACCGCCATTGGCATAGGCCGCATTGAGTTTGGCTTCCTGAACTTGGCCATTTCCACTCTCGATCTTGGTCAGAATATCCCGTTCCAAACTCATCATAGTGGTTTTCTTTGTTTTTGGATTAACCGTCAAGAGAATCATGGAATCACTATTCCCTGCCCACGGATCTGTACGTTCCGAATTTCCCGTATCTACCCCCATTAGGAGAATCGTTAGAGGCTCAGTTGCTTCGATAACGTTGGTTTCTTCACCGATTTTTTTGTAAGTTTTTTGACTCAGGGTTGCAGTTCCCTGCTGATAGATTGTGTAGGCATAAATTCCTACACCTACAACTGTTACGGCCAGGAAACCTAGCACCATTCCAATTAATTTTTTGATCATCTCGTTATTTATCTATCAATTTGCCCATCAGACAAACATCTAAAAATATCCCTTCTGCTAAATAGGCTCCTCTTTCTTGCAAGCCTTCTGTGATAAATCCCATTTTTGAATAGAGGTGGATAGCAGCCTCGTTTCGTTTTTGTACACTGAGTTGCAAGCGGCGCAAGACACCACTGGCTTTAGCCCACTCGATGCCTTCTTCTAGAAGTATTGTAGCCAAGCCTTGGTTCCAAAATTTCTTGCGAACTGCTAGAAAAACATCTCCAATATGCCGAACTCTTAAATGTTGATCCGATGTGATATTTAAGATACCTGCAATCTCATCATTCAGTAAGGCGAGAAGAGTAATTTGATTCTCCGATGCAACTTGTTTTTCGATAAAAAGAGCCATTTCAGACGCTGTCATCATGATACCATTTTCATCTAGGCTAGTGAGGTCTGTTTCTTGACCGACACAATCTAAAAATGCAATCAAAGCTGTAGCATCTGAAGTCTCTGCCTCACGAATGCACAACTCATACTCCATCATGAAGCTCCTTGATGAGTTGTTCAGCCCGAGGGCCATGAGCCGTAAAATGAAGACAACGACCCTCTGCTTCTTTCAAAATTTCCAATTCCAAATAGGAATCTGGTAAATCCTCACCCAAAAGATGCCCCCACTCAATAACAGTCACACCGCCACCAAAGAGAAACTCATCCAAATCAATAGAATCAGCGTCCCCTTCGATACGGTAGACATCCAAATGGTAAAGTGGCAGACGCCCTTCATACTCTCTCACGATAGTATAAGTTGGACTTTTAATCATCTGACGGATATCCAAACCCTTAGCAAGGCCTTTTGTAAAGGTTGTTTTACCCGCACCCAACTCTCCCGTCAAGATCAGAACATCGTCTTTTTGAAGCAAATGACCTAATCTTTCTCCGAGAGCTAGAAGCTCTTTTTCATTTTTTGTGTACATGCTACTATTATACCAAAAAGTTTCCTTTTGTGTGAATTTTCTTTATAGACTTACTATGCTAAATTTACAGTTTTCCTTGCCTTTCTTAGAAAAAGGTAAAAATACAAATAACAAATAAAACATCGCGAATCACATGTCCATAAAATGAAATTTCCCTTTGCACGGATTTTGGAAAGAGGAAACGCGCACATAAAAAACCGAGACCGATATAAAGGAGAATGGAGGAGATTGTTACGGGATTTCTCAAGAAAATAATCGTGCCTAAAACGGAAATCACAACCGTTCTCTTCTTGTTCAGATGGTTGTCCATATCCCGAATATATTTATCAAAAGGTAAGAAAATCCATAGATCTACTCCCAGCAAGAAAAAGAATGAAGGCAAAAAGAGGTCAACCAGATCCTGCTGCAATTTGCTAGTAGTTTGGATGCTTTCTGTGAGAACCAGACAGGTTGCCAGAAGATTGACTACTAAAAGAAGGCTATAAACAAGGCTTACTTTCTTTTGAACACGCAAAATACTATGACTTTTCTGACCCAAGGTATGGAAGTAATTAATCCCGGCACAAAAGCCTGAAACTCCCACTATGAGAATTAAAAAATAGACATTTCCTTCTCTTAAAGATAAAAATGATTCCTTCCACAATAAACAACTTCCAAATAAAATTTGAGCGACAGCTAATAATAATAAAACACGAATTGATTTCATCATTTCCTTTTCTTCCTCCGTATAAGAAATTATACTCTGACAGGATTAGAAAATGATAAATGACTTCCAAAATGTCACATTCCGACGCTGAACGGTACAAAAAACAGTTCCGTCATTCACAGAACTGTTCTCTTCTAATCTAATCCCTAAACCAGAGAGCGATTTCTCGTTTAGCTGACTCTTCTGAATCTGATCCATGTACCACGTTTTGAATGGCTTGATTTTCTCCTGCCGCCTTAGCAAAATCTCCCCGGATGGTTCCTGGTAGTGCCTCTTCTGGACGAGTGGCCCCCATCATGTCACGCCAGCTTTCAATTACCTTGGGACCTGAAATGATTCCAACAATTATTGGGCCTGAGGTCATAAATTGACGGATAGGAGGATAAAAACTTTTTTCAACTAAGTCGCGATAGTGTTGGTCAATCAAATCTTCTGAAACTGTTGAACGTAACTCTAATTTTTTGAGTTTGAAACCACGTCGCTCAATTCTTTTCAAAACCTCGCCAACTAGACCTCTCTTCACACCATCTGGCTTAATGATAAAGAATGTTTGTTCCATATAAATCCCCTTGTCATTTTAGTTCTTCTATTCTACCACACTTTATGGAAAAATTGGAAAATTTTCTGAAACAAAGAAAAGAGAACCCGGAGGTTCTCTTATTTGCTTTTATTCTACAGTTTCTTCAGATTGGATTTCCACAGTTTCATCTACTGGAGTAAGTTCTGCCTCTTCTTGTTCAGGAGCCAGATATTCTGCGTCATTGATTGCCTGTGGTTCAAGGTTACGGTAGCGAGCCATACCAGTACCTGCTGGGATGATCTTACCGATGATAACATTTTCCTTAAGTCCAAGGAGATGGTCTTTCTTACCACGGATGGCTGCATCTGTAAGGACACGAGTTGTTTCCTGGAAGGAAGCCGCTGACAAGAAACTGTTTGTCTCAAGCGAGGCTTTGGTGATTCCCATAAGGACTGGGCGACCTGTCGCTGGGACTCCACCGGCGATAAGGACATCTTTGTTCGCATCTGTAAAATCGTTGATGTCTAAAAGGGTACCCATGAGAAGATCTGTATCACCTGGATCCATGACACGGACTTTACGGATCATTTGACGAACCATAACCTCGATGTGTTTGTCACCGATTTCTACCCCTTGGCTACGGTAAACTTTTTGGACTTCACCGAGAAGGTAAGTTTCAACTGACAAGACATCACGAACAGCAAGGAGATGTTTTGGTTGGATAGAACCCTCTGTCAATGCTGCACCACGAGAAACTTGGTCTCCAACTTCAACACGCATACGTGCTGTAAATGGAACGACATATTCTCCTTCGCCAGTTTCACCCTTAACAAAGACTTTCTTCGTACGAGTTGACGCGTCTTCTTCGATGGCTGTAACTTGTCCTTTGACCTCTGTAATAACCGCTTCCCCTTTTGGATTGCGGGCTTCAAAGATTTCTTGGACACGAGGAAGACCTTGAGTGATATCGGTATTTGAGGCAACCCCACCCGTGTGGAAAGTACGCATGGTAAGCTGTGTACCAGGTTCCCCGATAGATTGGGCAGCGATTGTACCAACTGCTTCCCCAACTTCAACCGCATCACCAGTCGCCAAGTTGATACCGTAACAGTGACGGCAGACTCCATGACGAGTGTTACATGTAAATACGGAACGGATAGTCACCTCTTCCACACCAGCATTGACAATCTCGCGCGCCTTGTCTTCTGTGATTAACTCATTTGGACCAATGATAACTTCGCCAGTTTCTGGGTGTTTAACAGTTTTCTTCGTGTAACGACCGTTGAGACGTTCTTCGAGTGACTCGATCATCTCTTTTCCTTCTGCGATAGAGCGGATTAAGAGACCACGGTCTGTTCCACAGTCGTCCTCACGGATGATAACATCTTGGGCAACGTCGACCAAACGACGAGTAAGATAACCTGAGTCGGCTGTCTTAAGGGCCGTATCGGTCATACCTTTACGGGCACCGTGAGTTGAGAAGAACATTTCGAGTACTGACAAACCTTCGCGGAAGTTTGAAAGGATTGGCAATTCCATGATACGTCCGTTCGGAGCGGCCATCAGACCACGCATACCGGCAAGTTGTGAGAAGTTCGAGATGTTACCACGGGCTCCTGAGTCCATCATCATAACGATTGGATTCTTCGGATCTTGGTTGTCGACCAAGCGTTTTTCCAATTTCTCACGAGCTGCACGCCATTCAGCTGTAACGGCATTGTAACGTTCATCATCAGTGATCAAACCACGACGGAACTGTTTTGTGATTTGCTCTACACGCTTATGAGATTCTTCGATGATTTCAGCCTTGTCTTCAACCACTGGGATATCAGCAATCCCCACTGTCAATCCAGCAAGTGTTGAATGATGGTAACCTAAGTTTTTCAATCGGTCCAAGAATGCAGAGGTTTCTGTTGTACGGAAACGTTTGAAAATCTCAGCGATGATATTTCCAAGGTTTTTCTTCTTGAATGGAGGATTGAGTTCAAGGTTGCGAATGGCTTCCTTGATATCGCCACCTAGTGGCAAGAAGTACTTAGCTGGGAGTCCTTCTGTCAAGTTCGCATTATTCGGTTCTTGCAAGTAAGGCAGACCCTCTGGCATGATGTCGTTGAAGAGGATTTTACCAACTGTTGTCAGCAAGACCTTGTGTTTTTGCTCTTCTGTCCATGGTTTGTTGAGGCTGTCTGTCGCGATACCAACACGTGAGTGGAGGTGAACATAACCATTACGGTAAGCCATAACAGCTTCATCACGGTCTTTGAAAACCATTCCTTCACCTTCACGACCAGCTTCTTCCATGGTCAAGTAGTAGTTCCCCAAAACCATATCCTGAGATGGAGTAACAACTGGTTTACCATCTTTCGGATTCAAGATGTGCTCAGCAGCAAGCATCAAGATACGAGCTTCTGCTTGAGCTTCTTCTGAAAGCGGTACGTGGATGGCCATTTGGTCCCCGTCAAAGTCGGCATTGTAGGCTTCACAGACAAGTGGGTGCAAGCGGAGGGCCTTACCATCAATCAAGACTGGCTCGAAAGCTTGGATACCCAAACGGTGAAGGGTCGGTGCGCGGTTCAAAAGCACTGGGTGTTCTTTGATTACTTCTTCAAGGATATCCCAGATACGTTCGTCTCCGCGTTCCACCAAGCGTTTAGCTGCTTTGACGTTTTGCACGATATCACGAGCGACGATTTCACGCATGACGAATGGTTTAAAGAGCTCAATAGCCATTTCACGTGGCACACCACATTGGTACATCTTAAGAGTTGGACCAACGGCGATAACGGAACGTCCTGAGAAGTCAACACGTTTACCGAGCAAGTTTTGACGGAAGCGTCCTTGTTTCCCTTTAAGCATGTGGCTCAATGATTTCAATGGACGGCTACCTGGTCCTGTGATCGGACGACCACGACGACCATTGTCAATCAAAGCATCAACCGCTTCTTGAAGCATACGCTTCTCATTCTGAACGATGATACCTGGTGCATTCAACTCAAGCAAACGAGCCAAACGGTTGTTACGGTTGATAACACGGCGGTAAAGGTCGTTCAAGTCAGATGAGGCAAAACGGCCACCATCCAACTGCAACATTGGACGAAGATCTGGTGGAATAACTGGAAGGATGTTGAGAACCATCCATTCAGGTTTGTTTCCAGACTTGTAAAAGGCATCCAAAACATCCAAACGACGGATGGCTTTGACACGTTTTTGTCCAGTAGCTGTTTTCAACTCTTCTTTGAGTTCAGCAATTTCTTTTTCAAGATCTACTTGTTTCAAAAGGTCTTGGATGGCTTCGGCACCCATCTTGGCAACGAATGATCCATAACCATATTCACGCAAGCGCTCACGGTATTCGCGCTCTGTCATGATAGACTTGTGCTCAAGTGGTGTATCCTTAGGATCAATCACCACATAAGCCGCAAAGTAGATCACTTCCTCGAGGGCACGAGGGCTCATATCAAGGGTCAACCCCATACGGCTTGGAATCCCCTTGAAATACCAGATGTGAGATACAGGAGCTTTCAACTCGATGTGTCCCATACGCTCACGACGAACTTTTGTACGCGTTACTTCAACCCCACAACGGTCACAAACAATCCCTCTGTAACGAATGCGTTTATACTTACCACAAGCACATTCCCAGTCTTTTGTAGGACCAAAGATGACTTCGTCAAAGAGTCCTTCACGTTCTGGTTTCAACGTACGGTAATTGATTGTTTCAGGTTTTTTGACTTCTCCATAAGACCATGAACGGACTTTGCTTGGAGAAGCTAGGGTGATTTGCATACTTTTAAAACGATTTACATCAACCACTATTTCTTCCCTTTCTATTCTAAGTGAACTGCTTATTCTTGTTCAGCAGTTTCTTCTGTTGCTTCCGCTTTTGTTGCTTTCTCTGCTTCTTCAGCTTCAAAGGCTGCTTTAGCCTCTTGGGCTGCTTTTTCGCGGGCTTTTTCAAGGTCATCTACGTGGATGACATCTTCGTCCATTCCTTCATCCAAGTCGCGAAGTTCCACTTCTTGGTCATCTTCGTCAAGGACACGCATGTCAAGACCAAGAGATTGCAATTCTTTCACAAGAACTCGGAATGATTCTGGAACACCTGGTTTTGGAATTGGTTTTCCTTTTGTGATAGCTTCATAAGCTCTCAAACGTCCGTTAATATCGTCAGACTTGTAAGTCAAGATTTCTTGAAGAACATTTGACGCACCGTAGGCTTCAAGAGCCCAAACCTCCATCTCACCGAAACGTTGTCCACCAAACTGAGCTTTACCTCCAAGTGGCTGTTGAGTAACGGTTGAGTAAGGCCCGACTGAACGCGCATGCAATTTATCATCAACCATGTGGTGGAGTTTGATCATGTACATGACACCAACTGATACACGGTTGTCAAATGGTTCACCAGTACGTCCATCATAAAGGATAGTCTTGGCATCGCTATCCATACCTGCTTCTTTGACAGTGTCCCAAAGGTCTTCCGAACTTGCTCCGTCAAAGACTGGTGTTGCGATGTGGATACCAAGAGTACGTGCTGCCATACCAAGGTGGAGCTCCATAACCTGACCGATATTCATACGTGATGGCACCCCAAGTGGGTTCAACATGATATCGACTGGAGTTCCATCTGGAAGGTAAGGCATGTCTTCTACAGGAACGATACGAGAGACAACCCCCTTGTTTCCGTGACGTCCGGCCATCTTATCTCCGACCTTGATCTTACGTTTTTGAGCAATGTAGACGCGAACTAGCATGTTAACGCCTGATTGCAACTCATCTCCATTTGCACGTGTAAAGATCTTGACATCACGAACGACACCATCGGCACCGTGTGGTACACGAAGAGAAGTATCACGCACTTCACGAGACTTGTCTCCAAAGATAGCGTGCAAGAGACGTTCTTCAGCTGAAAGGTCCTTTTCACCCTTAGGTGTGACTTTACCTACAAGGATGTCCCCTTCTTTAACCTCGGCACCAATACGGATAATTCCCATTTCGTCAAGGTTTTTAAGGGCATCTTCTCCAACGTTTGGAATTTCACGAGTAATTTCTTCAGGCCCAAGCTTTGTATCACGCGTTTCTGATTCGTATTCTTCGAGGTGGACAGATGTGTAGACATCGTCTTTCACCAAGCGTTCGCTCATGATAACGGCATCCTCGAAGTTGTAACCTTCCCAAGTCATGTAGGCAACGATTGGGTTTTGTCCAAGCGCCATTTCTCCTTTTTCCATAGAAGGTCCGTCAGCGATAAAGTCGCCTTTTTCAACGACATCCCCAACTTTAACGAGGGTACGTTGGTTGTAGGCAGTGCCTGAGTTTGAACGACGGAATTTTTGAACGTGGTAGACATCTAGGGAACCATCTTCACGGCGAACTTCTACCTTGTCCGCATCTGCGTAGGTAACTTTACCGTCATGCTGAGCAATAACCGCAGCTCCAGAGTCGTGAGCTGCTTGGTATTCCATACCAGTACCAACGTAAGGTGCTTTTGGATCAATCAATGGCACAGCCTGACGTTGCATGTTGGCACCCATGAGGGCACGGTTGGAGTCATCGTTTTCCAAGAAAGGAATACATGCAGTCGCAACGGCAACTACCTGTTTTGGTGACACGTCCATGTAATCAACGACTTCTGCTGGATACTCTTGGTTGACCCCTTGGTGACGTCCCATGACAACTTTCTCAGCAAAAGTACCGTCTTCATTGAGGCGAGAGTTGGCCTGCGCTACAGTAAATTCATCTTCTTCATCGGCTGTCAACCAAACGATTTCGTTTGTGACTACACCTGTTTCACGGTCAACCTTACGGTATGGTGTTTGAACAAAACCATATTTGTTCAAGTGTCCGTAAGATGACAAGTTATTAATCAAACCGATGTTAGGTCCTTCAGGTGTCTCGATTGGACACATACGACCATAGTGAGTGTAGTGTACGTCACGGACTTCATATCCAGCGCGATCACGTGTCAACCCACCAGGTCCTAAGGCTGACAAACGACGTTTGTGTGATAGTTCTGATAGCGGGTTGTGTTGATCCATGAACTGTGACAACTGTGATGAACCAAAGAATTCTTTAACCGCAGCTGTTACAGGACGGATGTTAATGATTTGTTGTGGTGTTAAAACTTCATTGTCTTGAACAGACATGCGTTCACGGACATTACGTTCCATACGAGAAAGTCCCAAACGTACTTGGTTGGCAAGCAATTCACCAACTGCACGGATACGACGGTTTCCAAGGTGGTCGATATCATCCACACGTCCGATACCT
This sequence comes from Streptococcus oralis, assembly GCA_019458035.2. Taxonomy (GTDB): domain Bacteria; phylum Bacillota; class Bacilli; order Lactobacillales; family Streptococcaceae; genus Streptococcus; species Streptococcus oralis_BP. Next base: position 1,899,320 of record CP185271.1, on the reverse strand, counting down.
TCAGCCAAGTTGAGGAAGTAGCTCATCTCAGCAAGGATATCTGCAGGAGTTACAACACGAACCTTGTCATCTGGATTTGCATTCCCGATGATGGTTACAACACGATCTGGATCCGTTGGTGCAACAACCTTGAATTTTTGAAGGACAACCGGTTCTGTCAGGACAGCTGCATCATTTGGAATGTAGACAATCTTATTCAAGTCGCCGTCCAAATGGCTTTCAATGCTTTCAATCACACTACGAGTCATAACGGTTCCAGCTTCTACCAAGATTTCTCCCGTTTCAGGGTCTACCAATGGCTCCGCAATGGTTTGGTTGAGCAAGCGTGTCTTGATGTTCAATTTTTTATTAATCTTGTAACGACCAACGGCTGCTAAGTCATAGCGACGTGGATCAAAGAAACGTGCCACAAGCAAACTACGTGAGCTTTCAGCAGTTTTAGGCTCACCTGGACGAAGGCGTTCGTAAATTTCTTTCAAGGCTTCGTCTGTACGAGAGTCCATTGGATTCTTGTGGATATCTTTTTCAACGGTATTGCGAACCAATTCACTGTCACCAAAGATATCAAAGATTTCATCATCACCTGAGAAACCAAGCGCACGAACCAAGGTCGTAAATGGAATCTTACGAGTACGGTCGATACGAGTATAAGCGATGTCTTTTGAGTCGCTTTCAAGTTCCAACCAAGCTCCACGGTTAGGGATAACAGTAGAACCGTAACCTACTTTACCGTTCTTGTCTACTTTGTCATTAAAGTAAACACCTGGTGAGCGAACCAACTGAGAAACGATAATACGTTCACCACCATTGATGATGAAAGTACCCATCTCAGTCATGATTGGGAAATCACCAAAAAAGACTTCTTGAGTCTTGATTTCGCCTGTTTCTTTATTAATCAAGCGGAAGGTTACAAAAATTGGTGCTGAGTAGCTAGCATCGTGGATACGAGCTTCTTCGAGCGTATATTTTGGTTCCTTGATTTCATAGCCAACAAATTCCAACTCCATTGTGTCTGTGAAGTTTGAAATTGGCAATACATCTTCAAATACTTCCTTAAGTCCGTGGTCTAGGAAATCTTTGAATGAATCCGTTTGAATTTCAATCAAATTTGGTAAGTCAAGAACTTCTTTGATTCTTGAAAAACTACGACGGGTACGATGTTTCCCGTATTGAACGTCATGTCCTGCCAAGATGATTCTCCTTTGTAAATAAGTTCCAAGCCTTGTCGATCAGGCTTTTCTAATCGTCATATGGTTTTAAAAACCCCTATCACCGTGTCCCTTTGATGAATTTTCAGAATCTTTAAATCTTTGTTACAAACACTCAAAAACCTGAAAAAAAGCACAAAAAGAGCAGCTAAATCTGACTTTTTCAGAAGATTTAACTGCTGTGAGCCTTGTCTGGACAATATTTCAGACAAAACCTACGACAAATGATTATTCATATTATACCTTATTTAGCTAGATTTTTCAAGGTTTTTTTACTATTTTTTAAACAATCTTTTCCTATAAAACGGTTTAAAATTTCAAAAGAATGAAGCATAAAATTTTCTTTTAAAAATTAGGAAAACGCTTGCACTAATGTTTACCTCATGCTATACTGATAGGGAACAACTACATAAGGAGAATTGTGATGAAAAAGATCCCATCTCAAACTGAGAAAAAAATGATTTACGGTATTCGTTCCTTGAAAAATGGAACAAGCTCTGTCCTTATCGGTGCTAGCATTGTCCTGCTTTCTGCTGCAATGCCAACCATTTCGGCTAACGAAAACCTCCCTCAAGCTCAGGAAAATACTAGTGTTGTGGCTAAGGCTCCTACCGAGACTGAAGCAAGTCAAACACAAGAGCAAAGCCCCAATTCTGAGCAAAATAATGCAAACGCTTCCCTTGACACTAAAAAGGAAGCCCCATCAACTGACGCTCCTCTAGCAGCTGAAACAGCTAAAAAAGAAGAAGCTACTACAAGCCAGCCTAACAGCAAGGAAGAGAAAGTAGATACTCGCACTTCGACGCCAAGTTCTGATCAAAAACCTCAAGCAGACACTAGTTCTGAATCACCAATCGAAGACAACTACTTCCGCATCCATGTGAAAAAACTTCCTGAAGAAAACAAGGATTCTCAAGGTCTTTGGACTTGGGACGATGTTGAAAAACCTTCTGAAAACTGGCCCAATGGAGCCAAGTCCTTCAAGGATGCCAAGAAAGACGACTACGGCTATTACCTAGACGTCAAACTCAAAAATGAGCAAGCCAAGAAAGTCAGCTTCCTTATCAACAATACCAAGGGGGATAACCTGACAGGGGACCGTTCTGTAGAGCGCCTCTCTCCAAAAATGAATGAGGCTTGGCTAGATGAAAACTACAAGGTATACAATTATCGACCTCAACCAGCAGGAACCGTCCGTGTCAACTACTACCGCACCGATGGCAACTATGACAAAAAATCTCTTTGGTATTGGGGCGATGTCAAAAAACCAAGCAGTGGAGAATGGCCTGACGGGACAGACTTTACTGCAACTGGAAAATATGGTCGTTACATTGATATTCCACTCAATGAAGCTGCAAGAGAATTCGGATTTTTATTACTAGACGAAAGCAAGAAGGGCGATGATGTGAAAATCAGAAAAGAAGATTATAAATTTACTGATCTAAAAAATCACAGTCAAATCTTCCTCAAAGATGATGACGAGACCATCTACACCAACCCCTACTATGTGCACGATATCCGCATGACTGGTTCCCAACATGTGGCCAAGTCTCGTATCGAAAGTAGCTTTTCTACCCTTGTTGGAGCTAAGAAAGACGATATTCTTAAACGCTCCAATATCACCGATCACCAAGGGAACAAAGTAACCATCACCGATATCGAAGTTGATGAGGCAGGTAAAAAAGTGACCTACATCGGCGACTTCTCTGACACACAACACCCTTACACAGTCAGCTACAATTCAGACCGCTTTACCACACGTTCAAGCTGGCGCCTCAAGGATGAATCCTACAGTTACGATGGTCCACTCGGCGCAACCCTAAAAGAAGATGGCAAGCGGGTCGACCTCACCCTCTGGTCTCCGAGTGCCGATAAGGTTTCCGTTGTCGTCTACGACAAGAAAGACCCTGAAAAGGTAGTCGGAACTGTCGCCCTTGAAAAAGGAGAAAAAGGAACCTGGAAACAAACTCTGGATGCAAACTCTGGTCTCGGTATCAGCAACTATACTGGCTACTACTACCACTACCAAATCGAGCGCCAAGGCAAAACTGTCCTCGTTCTTGACCCTTATGCCAAATCATTAGCGGCCTGGAACAGTGACCTAGCAAAAACAGATGCCGCTCATAAGATCGCTAAAGCTGCCTTTGTCGATCCAGCGAAGTTAGGTCCGCAAGACTTGACCTATGGGAAGATTCGCAACTTCAAATCTCGTGAAGATGCCGTCATCTATGAAGCTCATGTTCGTGACTTCACTTCGGATCCTGCCATCGCAAAAGACTTGACCAAACCATTCGGTACCTTCGAAGCCTTTATCGAAAAACTAGACTATCTCAAAGACTTGGGTGTGACCCACATCCAGCTCCTTCCAGTCTTGTCTTACTACTTTGTCAATGAATTGAAGAACCAAGAACGTTTGTCTGCCTACGCTTCAAGCAACAGCAACTACAACTGGGGATATGACCCTCAAAACTACTTCTCCTTGACTGGTATGTACTCTAGCGATCCTAAGGATCCAGAAAAACGAATCGCAGAATTTAAAAACCTCATCAACGAAATCCACAAACGTGGCATGGGGGCTATCTTGGATGTGGTCTACAACCATACTGCCAATGTTGACATTTTTGAGGATATTGAGCCAAACTACTATCACTTTATGGACGCAGACGGAACTCCACGTACTAACTTTGGTGGTGGACGCTTGGGGACAACCCACCATATGACCAAACGGCTCCTAGTTGACTCTATCAAATATCTAGTCGATACCTACAAAGTGGATGGTTTCCGTTTCGATATGATGGGAGACCATGATGCAGCTTCAATCGAAGAAGCTTACAAGGCTGCACGCGCACTTAATCCAAACCTAATCATGCTAGGCGAAGGTTGGAGAACCTATACTGGTGATGAAAATACGCCTGTACAACCTGCTGACCAAGATTGGATGAAGAAAACAGATACTGTCGCTGTCTTTTCAGACGACATCCGTAACAACCTCAAGTCTGGCTATCCAAACGAAGGTCAACCTGCCTTTATCACAGGTGGCAAACGCGATATCAATACCATCTTTAAAAATCTCATTGCCCAACCAACTAACTTTGAGGCTGACAATCCTGGAGATGTTATCCAGTATATCGCAGCCCATGATAACTTGACCCTCTTTGACATTATTGCTCAGTCTATCAAAAAAGACCCAAGCAAGGCGGAAAACTACGCTGAAATCCATCGTCGTTTGCGACTTGGAAACCTCATGGTCTTGACCGCCCAAGGAACACCGTTTATCCACTCTGGTCAGGAATACGGACGTACCAAACAATTCCTTGACCCAGCCTATAAGACTCCTGTCTCAGAGGATAAGGCTCCACACAAGTCTCACTTGTTACGTGACAAGGACGGCGAACCATTTATCTATCCTTACTTTATCCATGACTCTTACGACTCTAGTGATGCTGTCAACAAGTTTGATTGGACCAAGGCAACAGATGGCAAAGCCTATCCTGAAAATGTCAAGAGCCGTGACTACGTGAAAGGCTTGATTGCCCTTCGTCAATCTACAGATGCCTTCCGACTCAAGAGTCTTCAAGACATCAAAGAACGCGTCCGCCTCATCACTGTCCCAGGACAAAATGGTGTTGAAAAAGAAGATGTGATCATCGGCTACCAAATCACAGCTCCAAACGGCGATGTCTACGCAGTCTTTGTCAATGCGAATGAAAAAGCTCGCGAATTTACTCTAGGAACGGCATTTGCTCACTTGAGAAAGGCTGAAGTCCTGGCAGATGAAAACCAAGCAGGACCAGTAGGAATTGCTAAACCTCAAGGTCTTAAATGGACTGAAAAAGGGTTGCAATTGAACGCTCTCACTGCCGTTGTTCTCCGCTTGTCTCAAGGTGGTGCCATCGTTGCCCCAGCTGTGGAAGAAAAACCAGAATTTGATCTTTCTAGCTTAAAACAAGAACAAGGTCACAATAATGACCAAGACAATATTTCAAACCGAGTAGTCAAACCTGAACATCAAGATCCAGCTCCACAAGCTAGACCTGATTCTACTAAACTAGATAAAAAAGTAGCTGATGCAAAAGATAAACCTAGCCAAGCTACAACTGATTCACAAGCTACACAACTAGCACAAGAAGCATCTGTAAAAGAAGCTCTTCAAAACGGAGCAGTAGAAAACTCCAGCAAAGAGAATATACCTGCAACCCCAGCTAAACAAGCTGGACTTCCAAATACAGGAATCAAAAACGATAACAGACTCCTGTTTTCAGGAATCAGCCTCCTTGCGCTCCTTGGCCTCGGTTTCTTACTAAAAAACAAAAAAGAAAACTAAACTAGCCCTCCTATAGAAAAATCCCCCGAGCCTTAACGCACGGGGGATTGATTTTTTATATCCTAGGTTGTCAAATTAAGTTAGACTTTTCAAGTAACTCAGAAAAACTTGGTATGGTGATTGATAATTCAATGATTTCCTAGGAATTCTATTTCTTTTATCAGCTATAGCTGATAAATAATTTTGAGAAATATTCGTAAAATCCATTTGTTTCGGAAGTCCATTTCGTCTTAATAAGCCATTAGAATGTTCATTGAGGCCTCGTTGACCAGGACATCCTGAATCCGCAAAGAAAATATCAATATCATGTGCATTCGAAATAGATTTCCAATTAGAAAATTATTTCCCACAATCAAAAGTTATCGACTTAAAGAGATGACTGGGAACTTGAGACAACCATTGATTGATGGAGGCCTCAATATCACTTGCTTTTTGTCCCTCAGTTTTCAGTGTGATGATGGCTTTTGAGAGGCATTCTACTAAGGTAATGATTGCTCTTCTGTGTTTTCTTGATAGTAAGCCTCTATCATTACAAGCTCGTTTGTAGTAAGATGAGTATAGGTCATTTATGTTAGTTCCTTTCAGACAAATGTGGTGGTTTATCTGAGCCTAACATAGATGGCTTTTTCTGTCTAACTTTTGGAGTGCAGTACAAAATGCTAAGAGTAGTGGCCACTTGCGAAGCATTTGGCTAGTAAAGGGTAGAAAGTACATGATTGTTTATAGAAGATTATATTCAAAATACGTAGACGATTACTATGATTACTTAAATCAGTTGGACACTGAAACTGATTTTATGATGTTTGAGCCCAAAGAGCGAGAGTTGAAAGTTGGTAAAGAGAAAATAGCAAGCTGGCTAATAAACTGGTAGCTATTGACAATCACAGAATCATTGGCCATATTTCAGCTGAGAAAGAGAAGGTTAATCGTACCGCCCACTTGGCTTATATTGTGCTAGGCGTGTTAAAAGATTATCGCGGACAAGGTATCGGAACAGAATTTTTCAAACGTTTAGATTTTTGGGTGCAAGAAAATAAAATAGTCCGTTTAGAGTTGAGCATAGAAACAAATAATGATGTGGCTATTCATCTATATCAAAAGAATGACTTTGAAGTTGAGGGAAGAAAAACTAAAACAATGTTGGTTAAAGGGCAATATAGAGATGAGTATGTCATGGCGAAAATCAATGAAATATTCTAATTAGCAAAGTAGGTAATAAAATGAGTATACAGCTAAAAAGCTTAGACAAAAATGATTTACTACCACTCTGACAACTTGGTTTTTGTCAGGAGAAGCCTATGTGGAAAGATTTTGATGCACCTTATTTTAATGATTATCAGGCTTTTTCGACTGTTGATGAATTTTTGTATAGTGATCGTGCGGCATCTTTCCTGAGCGACATTGCTGACGGGAAATTCGTCCTTCTTGCCTCAGATGCTAGCTATGCTAAAAAATCATGGTAGGGCTTGATTTTACCGGGAATTTCCTTGGATAAGGACAAGCAGATGACCTCGCTCAAGTGGGCCAAGGAAGAAAGCCAAGACCCCAACTGCCTGCAAGTCATTGCCAACCACGATACGGCAGTGGAGCCTGGTATCATTGAATTTTAAGTTCACACTCTTTTCTTAGGAAAGGAGCTTTTTTTGAAAATTCTTTAGACTTTCACTAGATTTTCCCAGTTGAAAAGAGTAGAATGAGGGAGGAGGTCAAAAAATGTCTACAATACAAACAATTTTTATCTATCTTATATTTGTTCTTATTGTGCTATCAGAAATATATATTAAACATCACACTAAAAAGAATAAGGCTGAACATTCAGCTGATGACGGAACACGCTATGTGATTATCGCTAGCGTCGTCTTGTCCTTGCTATCGGTTAATCTTGACAATCTAGCAGTTTTTCGTGTGGAACTACCAAGCATTTTTCTTTTTCTAGGTTTTCCTTTGGCTATCTTTGCCATAGCCTTGCGTCTGTATGCGGTCAACTACCTGGGCAAGGCTTTTACCTTAGCGGTGCAGACGACAGACCAGCAAAAGCTGGTAGATAGCGGACCTTATGCGATTGTGAGAAATCCTGCCTATACAGGCAGCATCTTGTCCCTGCTAGGTTTGTCTCTCATCACACTGAATCTCTACAGTTTTCTCTTGTCTCTCTTAGTTTTGGTTGTTGGCTACGCTATTCGCTTACGAGTTGAGGAGAAGGTCCTAGGAGAGCATTTCGGGCAAGCCTATCAAGATTATTGTAGCAAGGTTAAATATCGAATTTTCCCTTTTATTTGGTAGGACAATATCAGAATACAACATCTTATGAGACGAATAGAAAAGAATGATTGAATGAGGGATTCGCTAGATATTCTAGCGGATTTTTTCTCATAATAAGATGTGAATAGTTATCAGAAAGTTCTATAATATAGGGAAGAAAGGGTTTTCAACAAATGATTTCCTGATAATTGGGGCTTCTCACACGGGGAAGACGCTTTTGGCGCAGAAAATACTAGAAGAGTTTGGTTATCCTTATTTATCAGTGGGTTTGCTGAAAATGGGTTTGATTAGAAGCGGGCAAACGGAGCTGACAGCGGCAGATAGCGACTTACTGACCGATTACTTGTGGTCTATTGTCAAAGAAATCATCAAGACAGCGCTTGAAAATCGGCAGCATTTGATTTTTGAAAACCCAAATTGTCAAATTAAGTTAGATTTTTCATGTAACTCAGAAAAACTTGGTATGGTGTTTATCTGAACCTAACATAGATGGCTTTTTCTGTCTAGCTTAATTTTACAAATTGGGATCTATAAAGAAAAAATCCCTGAAAAGCTTGATGTTACTAGCCTTTCAAAGATTCTCTTTATTTTCATCTATTTTTCAAAAAGGAGCTGATATAGATTTTCTATCAAGTCGATTGGATTTTTTTATATCCATCTTCATTCCAAAATTAAGTACATAATTTTATCCTAATACCAAATTACTACTGAAAAATTTATTTTCTCCCGATATTCCCTTGCACAAATCCCGTGAAAACGCTACAATATTAGTAGACTATTATTAGGAGGATGGGATTATGAAAATATCCAAAGTTACCATTACAATTGCTTCTACACTTGCTTCCGTCATTTTACTGACTGGCTGTGGCACAAATTCGGCAAATTCACAGACAACACAAAGTAGTACATCTGATAATCAGGTTACAATGACCTATGATCAGTTGCGTTCAAGAGAGAACACTATGTCAACTCTTTGGTATCAAAAAGCAGCTGAGACCAAGGCACTCTATCTACAAGGTTACAATGTCGCTACTGATCGTTTAAAAGAACTACTAAAAACACAGACAGATAAACCCTACTCTATCGTTTTGGACTTAGACGAAACCGTATTAGACAATAGCCCTTATCAAGCGCAAAATGTCAAAGACGGAACAGCATTTACCCCAGAAAACTGGGATGTTTGGGTAAAAAAAGCCGCAGCCAAGGCTGTACCAGGTGCTAAAGACTTTCTCCAATTTGCAGACCAAAACGGTGTCCAAATTTACTATGTATCTGACCGCACGATAGATCAGGTAGATGATACGATCAAAAACCTAGAAAATGAAGGAATTCCTGTACAAAGCCGCGATCATCTCATGTTCTTAGAAAAAGGCGTCAAATCTAAAGAAGGTCGTAGACAAGCAGTCCAAGAAAAAACCAACTTAGTCATGCTACTAGGAGACAATCTTGTGGACTTTGCAGAGTTTTCAAAGACCTCTGAAACTGAGCGCGACCAAAAATTAGAGGAATTACAAAAAGAGTTTGGTGAGAAATTCATCATTTTCCCTAACCCAATGTACGGATCATGGGAAAGCACTGTTTACAATGGTAATAAATTGGATGCCAAGGGTCAAACTGAAGAGCGGCAAAAAAACTTACAAGGTTTTGATAAATAAAATAAGAGATCTATCTACCAGTTTACACCAACTACAAGATATCGTATTTGTGAGAATATCAAAAAAAGACGATTTCCAAGCGGAAATCGTCTTTTTTACTATTTTATCTTGTACTTGGTATAAACTAGTATATATTCCACTAGATAGTATGCTCTATCGCTTGTACCACTTCCACCTGTTGCTGAATCCATGGGTGTTCCTCACCAATCGACTCAACTGATTGAATTTTTTTATAACCCCTCTTTCATGGCAAAGTAAGCACGTACTTTGGGCGCCACTTTCGTGCCAAAGAGCTCAATAGCTCTCAGAACTTGATCATGAGGCATGGAACCAAGCGGTAGATGGAGCATGAAACGGTCCAAGTCTAAATCCTCAATCATGCGAATCAATTTTTCTGCTACCTGATCTGGATTTCCCACAAACATGGCTCCATTTGGACCAACTTGCTCCAAATATTGCTCATGGGTCAACTCCTGCCAGTGTGGACGGTCCTTGGAAATCGCATCCACCACTTGCTTGGTCGGATGGAAATAATCTTTGACAGCCTGCTCGCCATCTTCAGCAATCCAGCCCCAAGAATGAGCACCCACTTTCAGATCTTTATCCGCATGACCGGCATCCCTTCCAATCTCACGATAAGCTTGAATCAGCTTTTTAAAATAACGCGGATTGCCACCAATAATAGCATAGACAATCGGCAGCCCCGCCTGAGCAATCTTCACTGTTGATTCGACATGGCCACCTGTCGCCACCCACAATGGCAATTTGTCCTGAGCTGGACGAGGATAGACTTCTTTGCCAGAAATCGTTTGGGTCAATTGACCTTGCCAGTCTATCTTGGTCTTTTCATTGACTAACTGGAGCAAGTCTAATTTCTCATCAAAAAGGGCTTCGTAGTCTTTCAAGTCATAGCCAAACAGTGGGAAAGATTCGGTGAATGAACCACGCCCAGCCATAATCTCCGCACGGCCATTTGACAAGGCATCGATGGTGGCATATTGTTGGAACAAGCGAATTGGATCCATACTCGAGAGAATGCTGACCGCACTAGTCAAACGAATCTTCTTGGTATTGACTGCCCCAGCTGCAAGAACAATCTCTGACGCCGATACCGCAAAGTCCTCCCGATGATGCTCCCCAATCCCGTACACATCCAAACCAACCTTATCAGCCAGCTCAATTTCTGCCACCAACTGACGAATGCGTTCATCATGACTGTAAATCTACCCTGTCACCTCCAGGGCTGTTGTTTCACCAAATGTTGAAATTCCTAATTCTACCATCCTGTTTCCTCGCTATCTCTTTTAGTTTTAGGGCATTTTATCACTAATTAGTTTTATTTTCAATAAATTTGCTCATTAGAAAAAGCCTAGATCATCTAGACTTTCTTGGCTTATTCTACTGTTACTGACTTGGCAAGGTTACGTGGTTTGTCCACATCGAGTCCACGGTGGAGGGTTGCAAAGTAAGCGACCAATTGCGTTGGTACGACCATTGAGATTGGTGAGAGGTAAGGGTGGACGGTCGTAAGGACGATATCGTCTGTGTCTTTAGCAACATTTTCTTCTGCGATAGTGAGAACCTTGGCACCACGGGCTGCGACCTCTTGGATATTTCCACGAGTATGGTTGGCAAGGACTGGATCTGACAAGAGGGCCAAGACAGGCGTCCCTTCTTCAATCAAGGCAATGGTTCCGTGCTTGAGTTCTCCTGCCGCAAAACCTTCACACTGGATGTAAGAAATCTCTTTGAGTTTGAGACTTGCTTCCATGGCTACATAGTAGTCTTGACCACGTCCGATGTAAAAGGCATTGCGAGTGGTTTCAAGAAGGTCACGAACCTTGGCATCAATGGTTTCTTTTTCAGAAAGAGTTGATTCGATAGACTGAGCTACGATTGACAACTCATGAACCAGGTCAAAGGCTTGCGCTTTAGCATTGCCGTTTGCTTCTCCGACTGCTTTTGCAAGGAAGGCAAGAGCTGCAATTTGTGCTGTGTAGGCCTTGGTTGATGCCACAGCAATTTCAGGGCCCGCGTGAAGAAGCATAGTATGGTTGGCTTCACGAGAAAGAGTTGAACCTGGGACGTTTGTCACTGTCAAGCTTGGAATGCCCATTTCATTAGCCTTGACTAAAACCTGACGGCTATCAGCTGTTTCACCAGACTGACTGATAAAGATGAAGAGTGGTTTCTTGCTGAGAAGTGGCATACCGTAGCCCCACTCAGATGAGATTCCAAGTTCAACAGGTGTATCTGTCAACTCTTCCAGCATCTTCTTAGAAGCAAATCCTGCGTGGTAAGATGTCCCAGCTGCAAGGATGTAGATGCGGTCTGCATCTTGAACAGCCTTGATGATAGTAGGGGCAACCACTACTTGACCAGCCTCATCTGTGTAGGCTTGGATGAGTTTCCGCATAACCGTTGGTTGCTCATCAATTTCCTTGAGCATGTAGTAAGGGTAAGTTCCCTTGCCGATATCTGACAAGTCTAGCTCCGCAGTATAGCTAGCACGTTCACGGCGATTGCCATCATAGTCTTGAACTTCGACACTATCCGCCTTGACGATTACCAACTCTTGGTCATGGATTTCCATGTATTGGTTGGTCTCACGAATCATAGCCATTGCGTCTGAGCAAACCATGTTGTAGCCTTGTCCAAGACCAATCAAAAGTGGTGATTTATTCTTAGCCACGTAGATGACATCTGGATTTTCAGAGTCAATCAAGGCAAAGGCATAAGAACCACGGATGATGTGAAGAGCTTTTTTGAAAGCTTCAAGAACTGGGAGTCCATCTTGTTCCGCAAATTTCCCAATCAAGTGAACAGCGATTTCTGTATCTGTTTGTCCCTTGAAGTGGTGACCTGCAAGGTATTCTTCCTTGATTTCAAGGTAGTTTTCAATGACCCCATTGTGGACCAAGACAAAACGTCCAGTCTCAGAGCGGTGTGGGTGAGCATTGTCTTCCGTTGGTTTCCCGTGAGTCGCCCAACGCGTATGTCCGATACCTGTTGTTCCCTCAACACCAGCCGTCTTAGCAGACAATTCTGCGATACGACCGACAGCCTTGACTAGATGATTTTCAGCACCACCTAGGACAAAAATCCCCGCAGAATCATAGCCACGGTATTCAAGTTTTTCAAGCCCTTGAATCAAAATATCAGTTGCATTTGTGTTTCCAACAACACCAACAATTCCACACATAGTATATACGACACAGACCAGCTGTGCTTTCCCCTTAAATTGGTATAGTCTGATTTCCTTTTTACAGAATCAGCAAAAACAGTATATACTTGTTTCTCTTACTTGTCAAGGGTAAAAATTGGTCTAGTCTTTCTGACAGGGATTTTATCAGAATTTCACTTGATACCTGACAAGTCAGCATCAATTACTTATAATAAAAAGAGGAGGTATCTGCCATGTGGTTTTTCTTCGCACTTTTATCTGCTGTCTTTGCAGCCTTAACGTCAATTCTAGCCAAGATTGGGATTGAGGGAGTTCCATCCAATCTAGCGACTGCTATTCGCACAGTTGTCGTCATTCTGATGGCCTGGGCCATGGTTTTCTTGACCAATAGTCAGACCGAAATTGTCAACATCAGTAGAAAAAGTTGGCTCTTTCTCATCTTATCAGGCTTAGCCACTGGCGCCTCCTGGCTCTGCTACTACAAGGCACTACAGATGGGCAATGCGACTGAGGTATCTGCTGTCGATAAATTCAGTCTCGTCATTACCCTCGTTCTAGCCTTTTTCTTCCTACAGGATGTCCTGACGTTTAAAACAATTATTGGCTGTATCCTGATTACGATTGGGACCTTGGTGATGATCTTATAATAAAAAGTGAGATGAACGCCATCTCACTCTTTTTATTCTTAAAATCCATTATGGTCGCTGAGTTCCTTGAACCAGTGCCCTGATTTCTTCAGACGGCGTTCTTGTGTTTCCAAATCAAGCTCAACCAGACCGTAGCGGTTTTTATAACTGTTGAGCCATGACCAGCAGTCGATAAAGGTCCAAATCAAGTAGCCCTTACAGTTGGCACCGTCTTCAATGGCACGATGGAGTTCACACAGATGCCCTTTTACAAAGTCAATACGATAGTCGTCTTGAATCATCCCATCTTGACGGAATTTTTCTTCACCTTCAACACCCATGCCATTCTCTGTCAGCATCCACTCAATATTACCATAATTTTCCTTGATATTTTGAGCGATATCATAAATCCCCTGCTCGTAGATTTCCCAACCGCGATGAGGATTGATTTTACGGCCAGGCATAATATAAGGCTCATAAAAATGTTCAGGCAAGAGTGGACTATCAGGATGCTTGGCAAAACGTGGCGCCATAACACGCAAAGGTTGGTAGTAGTTGACTCCAAGAAAGTCCACTGTGTGCTCTCGAATGACTTCCAACTCTTCTGCTGTAGAATCTGGTAGTAAATCATGCTCAGCTAAAATTTCCACTAGTTCTTCTGGATAAGCTCCCAGTACAGACGGATCTAGGAAAGATTGAGCTTGGAAGAGATCGGCAATGCGAGCAGCCTTGACATCTGCGGGATGCTGGCTACGTGGATAAGCCGGTGTCAAGTTTAAGACAATCCCAATCTTAGACTCAGGCAGGACCTCATGACAGGCCTTAACTGCAAGACTACTAGCCAGTTGCGTATGATAGGCTACCTGAACCGCAGCTTTGGCATTCACCTTATGAGGATAATGGGCATCATAAAAATAACCAAACTCCACAGGAACGATAGGCTCATTGAAGGTGATCCATTGGTCCACCAAGTCACCGTAGGTCTCAAAACAGAAACGCGCATAGTCTTCGTAAGCCTTGATAGTTGCCTTATTTTCCCAACCATCACCATCTTCTTGCAGGGCAAATGGCAGGTCGAAGTGATAGAGATTGACTAAGAGACGAATCCCCTTGGCCTTAATAGCCTCAAAAACCTGACGGTAGAAAGCCACACCTTGAGGATTGACCTCTCCACGACCTTGCGGGAAAATACGAGACCACTGAATAGAAGTTCGGAAGGCTGTGTGACCTGTTTCTAACAAAAGTTCGATATCTTTTTCCCAATTTTCGTAAAAGGTCGATGTTTTATCTGGACCAATCTCATTATAGTAGCGATTGGGCTCTACTTTGAACCAGTAATCCCAGAGATTATCTCCCTTGCCATCATCTGGCACTCGTCCTTCTGTCTGTGGTCCAGAAGTAGAGGAACCCCAGACAAAATCCTTTGGAAATTTTAACATTATTATACCTCTTAACTTGATTATGTATTTATTCACTCTCATTATATAGAAAAAACAAGGTAAAAACTAGTTACATTTTTGCCTTGTTTTTCTTCTGATTATAGTTTTTATTTCTTGCTGAGGATTTCAAGCGTTTCGAGCAAGTTGTCTGCATGAACTTCAATAGTGTCACCAGTCGCCTTGATCTTAACTTCTACAATACCGTCAGCTGCTTTCTTCCCAACAGTAATACGGATTGGCAACCCAATCAAGTCGCTATCGCTAAATTTAACCCCGACACGTTCGTTACGGTCGTCTGTCAAGACTTCGTAACCAGCTCCCATCAAGCTTGCTTCAAGTTTTTCTGTTAAGGCTTGCGCTTCTTCATCCTTGACATTGACAGTGATCAAATGCACATCAAATGGCGCCAATTCTTTAGGGAAGTTAACTCCCCAAGCATAACGGTATTCCCCTTTAGGCGTTTTGTTGACAAAGAGGCGGGCGTGTTGCTCTATAACGGCTGAGAGAAGACGGCTAACACCAATACCGTAACATCCCATGATGATTGGCACAGCACGACCATTTTCATCCAAAACATCTGCACCCATGCTTGCTGAGTAACGAGTTCCCAGTTTAAAAATGTGACCAATTTCGATACCACGCGCGAAGTTAAGAACGCCTTGTCCGTCTGGTGAAATTTCACCCTCACGAACTTCACGGATATCCACATATTCTGCAGTAAAGTCACGACCTGGGTTCACACCCGTCAAGTGGTAACCATCTTCGTTGGCCCCCACAACAGCATTGCGAACATCTTGTACCTTACGGTCTGCAATGATTTTCACATTTTCTGGCAAACCAACTGGACCAAGCGAACCAAAGCCAGCTGAGATAACATTTGCTACTTCTTCCTCGCTCGCAACATCAAAGAAATCTGCACCCAAGTGGTTCTTCAACTTGACTTCATTAAGTTGGTCATTTCCAACTAGAAGGGCTGCAACAAGCTCACCATCTGCCATGTAGAAGAGGGTTTTGATTGTTTGCTCTTCTGGCACGTTAAGGAAGGCTGCCACTTCATCGATTGATTTAACACCTGGTGTTTCCACACGAGTTACTTCTTCTTCCGCAACGACACGGTTGCTTGGTTTGTACTCGTTTGTTGCCATTTCTAAGTTAGCCGCATAGCTAGACTCACTTGAGTAGGCAATGGTGTCTTCACCAGAAACCATCCATTTGAGCAATTCTGCCTTGATTTCTTCTTGCACTTCTGCAGGAATTTCGTCAAATGAGGCAACTGACTTGTCCAAGACAACCCAGCGGTCAAGGTCTGTACGGGCTGGTGTAATGGCCATAAATTCTTGGCTATCCTTACCACCCATGGCGCCACCATCACCGATGATGGCCTTGAAGTCCAAGCCACTACGAGTGAAAATACGTTCATAGGCTGCCTTGTACTCGTCATAAGTCACATCCAAACTATCGTAATTAGCATGGAAACTATAGCCGTCTTTCATGATAAATTCACGCGTACGGAGAAGTCCGTTACGTGGACGTTTTTCATCACGGTATTTCGGTTGGATTTGGTAAAGGTTGAGTGGCAACTGCTTGTAAGATTTCACAGAGTCACGAACAATAGCTGTAAAAGTTTCTTCGTGTGTCGGACCTAGGATAAAGTCTGACTTTTCACGATTTTTCAGTTTATAAAGGTCTTCACCATAGGTTTCATAACGACCTGATTCGCGCCAGAGATCGGCACTGAGAAGGGCAGGAGCCAACATCTCCACTGCACCAATCTTATCAAACTCTTGGCGCATGATATTCTTAGCCTTTTCAATCACACGGTTAGCGAGTGGTAGGTAAGAATATACACCGGCAGAAACTTGACGAACATAACCAGCACGCAACATAAGGGCATGGCTGATAACTTGAGCATCGCTTGGCATTTCGCGAAGCGTTGGGATTAGCATTTTACTTTGTTTCATAATATTCCTCGATTATCTAAAAGAAGAGTCGCATAATGTCATTCCAGGTCACAGCTAGCATCAAGACAACCATGATAACTACACCAGCCATGGTGACATAGGTTTCAATTTCTTGTTTAAGGGGTTTCCGGCGGATAGCCTCTAGGATATTGAGCACAATCTTTCCACCATCCAAAGCCGGGATAGGAATCAAGTTAAAAATCCCGATATTGATGGAAATCATGGCTAGGAAGTAGAGGACATTCTCAATTCCATTTTTAGCAGCATCGCTACTTGCCTTAAAAATGGCAACGGGACCACCGAGTTTGTTCAAATCTGGATGGAAAATCAAGTTTTTCAGAGCCGAAAGGATACGGAGACCAGAGTCAGCAGCTGTCGTAAATCCACCAATAAACATGGATAGAAAGTCTGACTTGACCCCCGGTTGAACTCCGAGAATATAACGTCCTTGATTTTCTTCTGGAGTCACAGTGACTTGTTTTTCGCTACCATTTTCAGAAATAGTCACATCCAAGGTCGGGGCAGTCTGATCCTTGGTATCTGCTTCCACAGCCTGAATCAAGTCCTGCCAATTCTTAACTTCGTGCGAGCCGACCTTGGTGATTTGAGCTGTCTCAGCTATACCCACCTTAGCCAAAGCTCCCTTAGGCATGACATGAAAGAGATTGGTTTGAGTGTCTCTAACACCACCCTGCAAAAAGATCAGTATCCAAAAAACAACAACACCTAAGATAAAGTTATTCATAGGACCTGCAAAGTTGGTGATGAGCTTACCCCAGATAGAAGCATTTTGGTACTGTACATCCAGAGGGGCAATGCGTACTTCGGTTCCATCTGCCTCAACAACTGTTGCATCGTGATCCACTGCAAAGGTCTTTTCTTCTTCCAAGACCAAGCCCTTGATAAAGAGCTTGTCTTCAAAGTCAAACTGAGTTACCTGCATAGGGAGAGCTGTTTGATCCAGTTTCTTCCCAGATAGATTGATCCGTTTGACCTTACCATCCTCTGCAAGTGTTAAACTGACCGGAGTTCCTGTCTTAATCTCCGTCGCATCGTCACCCCAACCAGCCATACGAACATACCCTCCTAAAGGAAGGACCCGAATAGTATAAGCAGTGCCGTCCTTACCGATATGGGCAAAAATCTTAGGGCCCATACCAATAGCAAACTCACGAACTAAAATGCCTGATTTCTTGGCAAAATAAAAATGTCCAAACTCATGCACCACCACGATAATCCCAAAAACGAGGATAAAGGTTAGCAATCCAATCATTCAATATTCCTTTCTTTAGAAGAGGCCAAACAAGTGCATGATAGGAAAGACAACTAACATACTGTCAAAACGATCCAACACTCCACCATGCCTCGGGATAAACTTCCCAGAATCCTTGACACCGAAATGGCGTTTCATAGCACTCTCAATCAAGTCACCAAACTGACCTGCCACACTGAAGAAGGCGGCAAAAAGACTCATCCTATAAATTCCATAGGGAAGAGCAACTGTACTGTCCACTAGCATGAAGAGTACTGTTATCAGTACCGCACCTAGAATACCCCCAACAAAGCCCTCAATACTCTTATTAGGAGAAACCCTCGGGGCTAACTTATGCTTACCAAAATTCACCCCCGTCAGATAAGCTGCACTATCTGTCGCCCAAACGATAAAGAGAGCCAGAAGAACCTTATCAAATCCAGCTATACGAGCATCTAGTAAGGCATTGAAACCAAAACCAACATAAAAACTCACAGCAATTGGAAAAGCGGCATCTTCAATAGTATAGTTTTTACTGAAAACGGTCGTCCCTAACATAATTGTAATCAAAACACTGTAGGCAACTACATTGCCATCAACCGGCAAAAAAGTTAGGTAATTTTCTAAGGGGATCGTGAGTGCAAAGGTTGCAAGGAGGGTCAAGGTGCCCTCAATGGTCATAGTCTTTAGTCCCTTCATATGCAGAAGCTCATGAACAGCCAGCATAGCTATCAAGCCAATTCCTATCTGCAACAAGAGCCCACCAACAAACAAGACGGGAAGGAAGATAAGCAGAGCCAGTCCGGCAAAAAGTGTTCTCTCTTGTAAATCCTTGGTCATATTTTCTCCTAAACTCCTCCAAATCGGCGTTGTCGACGATTGTAGGCAAGAATTGCTTCCTGCAAGGCTGCCTCGTCAAAATCAGGCCACAGGGTATCCGTAAAATAGAGCTCACTATAGGCTCCCTGCCATGGAAGGAAATTGCTCAAGCGTAATTCTCCACTGGTACGAATAATCAAGTCCGGATCTCGCACATCCTTAGGCAAATGTTGGGTGAAGAGATAGTTGCCAATCAATTCCTCTGTGATATCACCTGGATTGATTTTCTCATCTAAAACATCCTGAGAAATCAGCTTAACAGCCTGTGTAATCTCAGCACGTCCACCATAGTTAAGAGCAAAATTGAGAATCAAACCCGTATTGTTCTTAGTCAATTCCTCTGCTTTTGTCAAAGCTTCAAAAGTCGGCTTAGGCAGACGATCCGTCTCACCAATCATCTGAATTTTAACATTATTTGCATGCAATTCAGGAACATAGTTATCATAAAACTCGACTGGCAGGTTCATGATAAACTTGACCTCTTGATCTGGGCGCGTCCAATTTTCCGTTGAAAAGGCATAGACTGTGATGACCTTAACGCCCAGTTTGTTGGCCGCCTTAGTCACCTTTTGAAGGGATTCCATCCCTGCCTTGTGTCCGAAAACCCGTGGTTGCATGCGTCTTTTAGCCCAGCGACCATTCCCATCCATGATGATGCCAATATGATTAGGAACCTGTATTGGAACCTCTACTTCTGCAGCTTTATCTTTCTTAAAAAATCCAAACATGATCTTATTCCTATTCAAAAATCTATCGTTTTATTATACCATACTTCCCTATTTTCTTCTATTGCTAAGTTACTATCATTACTTGTAAGTAACAAAAAATAAGCCGCCTGATTGGGCGACTTAGTTTTATAGGGAGATTATTATGAAAAAGTTTTAGGAGTTTAAGTTAAGTTCCTCTTAACTTATGGACTTAGTATACTGTTCCTAACTTAAATTTTTCTTAAGTTTTTTTGAAAAAGTGAGATTTTCCCATTTTTCTTGCCACTTTTTCTTGGACAAGCGTTCTTGATAGAGCTCCATCCGGTCCTCATTCTCTAAGAAATGAGGAGTCGGAGAAACTTGAAACTTTAAAATATCCTCTAAACCATAGGGGGCAAAGAGCTCTAAAGTTGCATCGGCATGCAAGCGAAGGCCTATCGCCGTACAGCGTTCCGGATATTTACTCATGGCATCACGAGAACTCGTGTAAGGCGCTGTGTGGAGACTGTGCAGATGCATATAGACCTGATTTTTCAACTCCCACTGATACTGAGGAAAGTCCTCTCTCAGCTTTTTCTCTAGGGATACCGTTTCCTCATAAGAAACATCTGGATCAAAGAAAATCACATCCACATCCGTTTCACGGTCAAAAGGCGATTTGTCTGACAAGAGATTCCAGATGAAATTCCTGACAGAACCTGCCGCCAACCACGAGTCTTTCAGACCAAGGTCACGAATGATGGTCAGAATGGCCATCATATCTGAATTTTTTCTAAAAACCTCTAGAATATCTTGCTCATTTTTCACTGTATTCATACCCCAAATGTTCATAAGCCTTAGCTGTCGCCACCCGTCCAGAACGAGTTCGCATGATGAAACCTTTCTGGATGAGGTAAGGTTCGTACATATCTTCGACCGTCTCACGCTCCTCGGCAATATTAACCGAAAGGGTTCCTATACCGACAGGACCCCCACCATACATCTCAATCATGGTGCGAAGGATTTTTTGGTCCACATAGTCCAAACCTTCATGGTCAACATCCAGCATGGTCAAGGCCTTATCTGTAATGACATCATCAATTAAGCCATTCCCCATTATCTGGGCAAAGTCGCGCACGCGCTTAAGGAGACGATTGGCGATACGAGGAGTTCCTCGACTGCGCAAGGCCAGCTCAGCAGCTGCTTCATGGGTGATTTCCATCTCAAAAATATCTGCCGTTCGTTCGACAATTTCTGTCAAGTCAGCATGGGCATAGTATTCCATATGACCTGTAATCCCAAAACGTGCTCGTAGAGGGTTTGAGAGCATACCCGCACGGGTCGTCGCACCAATCAAGGTAA
Organism: Streptococcus oralis; assembly: GCA_019458035.2. Classification (GTDB taxonomy): domain Bacteria; phylum Bacillota; class Bacilli; order Lactobacillales; family Streptococcaceae; genus Streptococcus; species Streptococcus oralis_BP. The sequence goes on along the minus strand of CP185271.1, from coordinate 1,878,482 downwards.
AAGGTGGCAAGTCCAAATGGACACTGCGACTACCTTCCCCTGCACCAATCATAATGTCGATGTAAAAATCTTCCATGGCACTATATAAAACTTCCTCGACAGACATGGGCAAGCGATGAATCTCGTCAATAAAGAGGACATCTCCCGGCTCCAAATCATTCAAAATCGCTACCAAGTCACCCGCTTTTTCGATAACAGGTCCAGACGTTTGCTTGAGATTGACTCCCAGTTCATTGGCAATGACAAAAGCCATGGTTGTTTTCCCAAGTCCTGGAGGGCCAAACAAAAGAACATGGTCTAGCGCCTCATCCCGCATTTTTGCTGCTTCGATAAATATTTGGAGCTGGTCCTTGACCTTATCCTGCCCAATATATTCACGTAAATACTGGGGACGGAGGGTACGTTCTACCAACTCCTCATCCCCCATGATTTCATTATCTAAAATTCTACTCATGTTCCTATTATAGCAAAAATCCAGCCTACAAACAAAAAAGCCACCTGATTGGGTGGCCTCTTTAGGGAGATTATTATGAAAAAGAAAAGTTTAGGATTTCATTAAATAAAGTTAGGAGGTCTTTATTTAATGATTATATGATACAAGATGAATCTTAAAGCTAACTTAATTTTTTCTTTGATTTATCATTTTTTTAAAAATTTTTTTCAAATGGATTTTTCCTCTCCAAGCCATAAAAAAGCCACCTGATTGGGTGGCTTCTTTAGGAGATTATGATGAAAAAGAAAAGTTTGGGATTTTATTAAATAAAGGGTACTCAATGAAAATCGAAATCAGACTAGGCAGATAAACGCAAGCGTAACTATAGTTAGCTAAGTCGACTCTAACGAAGGCTGGTGAGATTTTCGAAGAGTATTAGGAGGTCTTTATCTAATAACTATATAATACACGAGGAGACTTAAACTTTACTTAATAAAAAATAATTTTTTTATCTTTTTCGATCCACCCAAATCATTCCTGTACAATCATAAGTAGATAAGGTTTCAAATCCCAGAGAATGATAGAATCCCAAGGTTTTTTCTGTCTGATCGGTCACTAGTTGGACTTGATAGGCATCTTTGTAATCACCTAAAGCCTCTTTCATCAAGTCGCTACCAATCCCTTGGCGCTGATAGCAAGGCAAAACAATCAAATCCTGGACAAAAATCGATGAAAAACCATCTCCGACCAAACGGACCAAGCCCACCACGGCATCGCCATCAAGTGCCAGGTAAATCGCTAATGAATGAGACAAGGCCTTCTCCAACATCTGAGGTTGATGGGTATAATTTGTCCATCCAACTGCCTGATAGAGATGCAAAACATCCTCTAGCTTGACGATTTCTTGCTTTCTAATGGTTATCATCCCAACACCTCTCAGAATTCTCTTAAGCTCTTGTACTGCCGTCCATTTTTATCAAAATTTTCAGGAGCTAGCCATGCTTCCAAACGAGCTTTGACTTGAGGCCAGTCCTTATCAATCATAGAGAGCCAATCCGTATCCCTCGTACGTCCCTTATAAACGACTGCCTGACGGAAAGTTCCTTCATAGACAAAGCCCAAACGTTCCGCAGCTCGTCTGGATGGCAAATTTAGAGCATCGCATTTCCACTCATAGCGACGATAGTTAAGCTCCTCAAAAACATATCGCGCTAGGAGATACTGAGCCTCTGTCCCTATACGTGTTCCCCTGAGCTCTGGAGAAAAAGTGACGGCACCCACTTCTATTACTCGGTTATTCTGGTCAATGCGCATGAGAGAAAAAGTTCCCAAGGCCTTACCAGTTGCCTTGTCTACAATCGCATAGTAAAAGCGATCCTTACGAGCCAACATCTGATTTAAAAGGCTAACCAGTTCCTCCATATCTGCCACTGGTTCCTGAAAGAGGTAGGTCCACATCTCCCGAGGAGTACCTGGACCATAAACAGCTAATAAATCCTCCGCATGCTTTTCCACCGAAAGAGCCTCTATCCGAGCGTAGCGCCCTTCTAAGAAATCAATGGAAGGCAATTCTCCTGGAGTATAACCTTCCATTGACTCACCAATTATCTGACCATATTCATTTACTGGCATCGTTTTTCTCCTTGTTTTACGCTGAAAATACTATATCATAATTTGCTCTATATGGAAACTAGCACTCTCCTCAAACCTCATCCACTCACTACATTAGTGATTCGTTTTCTTTCTTTTATCTTCTAAGGCTTGATTAATTCGTTGGGTGAGTTTGTGAGTTTGCCAGATCTGGTACAACCATATCAGTCCATAAATTAACAAGAAAAAGAACCACAGCAAGGGACTCAACAATGCTGAACCCCAGCCAAAGAATAGGTAGGTCAATACTAAAATAGTAGCTGTCGCTAATAAATGAACTCCTACACGCATACTATAAGCAAGAAACTCTAGCCTTTCAAGGATTAAGGTCAATACCCCCATAATTCCGCTCATCAAAAACAAAGCTAGAATATTTTTTGTCGTTGGTACAGGATAGGTAATACCTGAATAAAACTGAGCCAATAACACCAAACTCAAATAAACAAAGGAGGCCGTACGCATTCCCGATACAAAATAAGCAATCAATCGCTTCATGATTTTCTCCTATAAACCTAGATAATCCATTAAGGACTTAACGTATTTCCGACTCACACTCGATTTGAGACCCCGAGTCATTTTAGCCATCATGTTCCCTGAAAAGCTATCCGATAATGACTCTAAATGGTCAATGTTTATAACTGAATGACGCGATATCTGTATAAAGTTACGCCGGTTAATCCGATTCTGAAAGTTTGTCAATGTTTCCTTAGTTTTATAAATCCCGTCTACCGTATAAATAGTCAACAAATTTTTATCGATATCTGCTAGAATAAGATCCTCAATTTTTACCATAACCAGATGATCATCCGTTCGAATAGGAATGACCACCTGATTGGTCGTTGAAAATTGTTCTAAATACTCCATGACCTCTCTTGCTTGGTCGGTTAACTGAGCCGCCTGAATTAAAATGTGTGGGTCTTTTTCTGAAAACTCTGTCTTCATTTCAAAACGAATCTTCATTTTCTCTCCAATACATCTTTATTTTCTCTTGCCAAACACTTTAACAAATAACATCCAAAGAAGAATAGCGACGAGACTGATAATAACCACTATAAAGTATGTTTCTTCCTTTGTCAATAGTTCTTGCCAGTTGATTTGGATTCCCATTTTTTCTTGAAATTCCTGTAACAGACTGTTATTTCCTGAAAATGCAGTCTCTAACCGCTCTTTCATCAAGACTTGTCGATAAAGAGAAGCAATATAAGTTGCAGGGGTACATTTCATGAAAAGCTGTGCAGAATCAGGTAATACTCCAATAGGGATATAAGTTCCTACTAAAAATCCAGAAGCAGTTCCCACTATCGTTGCCAGTTTACCAAGGCTATCTACAGATTGAAAACGGTAAATCAAGAGAACATTTACCAAACTTGAAAGCAGACTGCTTAACAACATAATCAAAGCGATTTCCGGTAAATGACTGATAACTGGGCTCTCTTTAAAATAAAAACTCATAACAGCATACATAAACACCTGCATGACAAAAGAAATAACAATACTACTGATTAGATAGGACGCCTGTAAGCCCCAGTTACCTAAATCTGTCAAGAAAAGATCTTGATCCACTTGGTTTTCGCGATCCTGTACCATTTGTTTAAGAGCTGTAAAACTGGTTGTCATCCCAGTCACAGCCAATGTCCCACCCATCAGCCAGTTATTTAAAAGGTTCGTACTATTAGGGAGTTGGGACCAAGAATCTGTCAAATTCTTCTGCAAAAAAATGATATAAAGGAGGAAGGAAATCAATGCCCCCAATAATGAGAAAAATACTCCCGAACGATTACGAAAATATAAGATAAAATTCCGTTTCAATAAAGCTAGCATTAGCGAACCTCTCTTCCTGTAAGTGCAATAAAGGCATCATCCATAGTTCCCGGACGAAACTCAAAAGAATCAATTTCTTCTCGAACTTTTGCCAAATATTCAATGGCTTCCTGTGGCGTCCTTGGATAAAAAAGATATTCCAACTCATTTTCTTCCTCTACTGTCATTCCAGACTGTAGCAGCTTTTCTAAATCCTTCATTTCCTTAAAACGAATTTTTAGAATATTAGATGCATACTGACTTTTAATAGCAGTCGCAGAACCTTGCGCAATCACTTTCCCATGATCAACGATATAGATCTGATCCGCTTCATCTGCTTCATCCAGATAATGAGTCGTTAAGATAATAGTCATCCCTTCATCCTTTTGTAGTCGATACAGTAGATCCCAGATGGATTTGCGAGTTTGAATATCAAGACCTGTCGTTGGTTCATCCAAGAAAAGAATATCTGGTCGCGAAAGAAGAGCACGCGCAATATCAACCCGACGTTTTTGCCCACCTGACAAAGTCCCATATAGTTGTTTCTGAAAAGCAGTCAAACCCAGTTGATGAATCAAATCATCCACACGACTTGCCGCAATCTCCTTATACTGTTGAGCACGAATCGTGAGATTTTCCCTAACCGTCAACATCTCATCCAGTACACTAGCTTGAAAAACAACTCCGATTTTCGTATTTGGCGCATATCGAATCTGACCTTGTGTCGGCTTTTTCAAACCGATTAACATGGAAATGGTGGTTGATTTCCCTGCACCATTGGGTCCCAAAATAGCATTGAAACTCCCTTTTTCAAACTCTAACTGAATATCATCGACAGCCATATGATTGCCGTACCGTTTAGTCAAATGTTTCGCTTGTAAAATCATATTTTTCCCTCCTCTTTACCACACTAGTTTAACAAAAAGAATGAAAGAAAAATCGACTTTTGAGATAAGCAGTTAAAATGAAAGGACAAGTGGTAAAATAATGGGGGCTAAGTTAAAGTGGTGTAGGCTGCAACCGTTTTTCTCCTATCGAATCACTAGAGAATGTTGAAAAACACTTACAACCACACATTATATTTTTAAACATGCGCTATAAAAGAGGAGTTTTATAGCATCCGGCAGAAAAATCCAAGAGTCAATAGTATTGTTCTCGCTAAACCAAACAATAAAAAATGAATCAGAAATCATGGCACACACTCCCTTCTAGTAAAATGAAAATGCTGAATGGGGCAGGATTAAATTTGAAGCAAGCAAGTATGGTCCTGAATTTGAAACTGCCATTAACGATAAGTCTATCTATTAGGAAAGAAATCTTCAATACAAGCAAAAACAGCTCTTGTTATCCAAGAAGAGCTGTTCTATTTTATGAAAGAGAGAGTCACTAGTGCCCTTTGTGCTTCTCTCTACGTTTTTGCTGTTTGCGTTCAAATTTCTCTTGCTTGAGCAATTGCTTTTGGAGACTGGACTGTTGTTTTGAATGCTTTTTTCGTTCCTCGTACTGCAACTGTAAAAGCTCTTGTGACTTAGAAGAAACTTTCTGCTTCACCTGTTTCTTTACAGCTCGCTGCAGACGCTTCGGATTCTTAATCTTCACATGCTGTTTGACTGTTGCCTCTGGACTAAAAGATAACCGAACAAACTGAGTCTGTAAAAGTTTCAAAATTTCATCCTCTTTTGGTTCCTGACCAAATGTCACTCGACAAACTTGATAAGTCCCCTCGTACTCTTGTTCAAACAATCCATGCCAAAATCCATCTTCAAAATAAACTGTCAAGCCAATTGAAACGATTTCCACGACAGCACCTCCTTAAATCTATCCCTAAGAATGGACAACCAAGGAGGAAGGTTACTGATAGGCTTGCCTACGTCTGGACTACCAACCAGAACTGTGTTTTTATCTTAGTTGGGACTATTATAGCATAATCCAATTTAAAAATCCTCCAGATTCTACTCTGAAGGATTCCTTATTTCACAACAATATTAACCAATTTAGTTGGCTTCAATAGTCCACTGGACTATTGAAGGTGGCAAGATAGAGATAATAAACTCGTTATTTAACGACGATATTAACGAGCTTGTTAGGTACCGCAATCACTTTCACGATTTCCTTACCGTCAATCTCCGCTTTGACTTTTTCGTCAGCCAGAGCAATTTCTTGCAATTCTTCGCGTGACAGGTCTTTAGCGACCATGAGTTTGGCACGGACTTTTCCTTTGATTTGGACGACGATTTCAATTTCGTCTTCAACCAATTTGCTTTCGTCCCAAGTTGGCCAAGCTACGTAAGAGATTGACTCACCTGTTGCTGCGACTGTTTGCCAGAGCTCTTCTGCCAAGTGTGGCGCAACTGGGGCAAGCAATTGGATAAATCCTTTGGCGTAGTCTACATAGAGCTTGTCTTCCTTGTTAGCCGCGTTGACAAAGACCATGAGTTGGGCAATGTCTGTGTTGAACTTCATCGACTCGATTTGCTCAGTAACAGCCTTAACAGTTTCGTTGTAGACTTTGTCAAGAGCACCGCTATTTTCCGCAACAATTTCTTTGGTTGTCATCAAACGGTAAACACGGTCAAGGAACTTACGGCTTCCTTCCAGACCTTCTTCTGACCAAGCGATCGAAGCATCAAGTGGTCCCATGAACATTTCATAGACACGAAGAGTATCGGCACCGTATTGTTCCACCACATCGTCTGGGTTGACCACGTTCTTGAGAGATTTAGACATCTTGGCTGGTGCTTGCTCCAACTCTTCCCCTGTTTCCACATGGAAGAAGGAACCGTCACGTTTTTCAACCTTGTCAGTCGCCACAAGAGCGCCACGGTGGTCACGGTAGCTAGTACCCAAGATCATTCCTTGGTTAAAGAGTTTTTGGAATGGCTCTTTAGTTGGAACGACACCGAGATCATAGAGGAATTTGTGCCAGAAACGAGCGTAGAGCAAGTGAAGAACGGCGTGTTCTGCACCACCCACGTAGATATCGACTGGCAACCATTGTTTGAGAAGGTCCTCATCAGCCAATTTCTCTGTGTTGTGTGGATCGATATAGCGGAGGTAGTACCAACTTGAACCAGCCCATTGTGGCATCGTATTGGTTTCACGACGACCTTTGACCCCATCTTCACGAGTTACTTCAAGCCAGTCTGTCAAGTTAGCCAATGGGCTTTCACCCGTACCTGAAGGGCGGATGTCCTTGGTGACTGGCAAGACAAGTGGGAGTTCATTTTCAGGAACAGCCGTTGAAGTCCCATCTTCCCAATGAATAATTGGGATTGGTTCACCCCAGTAACGTTGACGGCTAAAGAGCCAGTCGCGGAGACGGTAGGTAACCTTCTCTTGTCCACAACCTTTCTCTTCCAACCAAGCTACGATTTTAGCAATGGCGTCTTCTTTGTTAAGACCATCTAGGAAATCTGAGTTAACGTGAAGTCCATCTTCTGTGTAGGCAGCTTCCGCCACATTACCACCTTCAAGCACTTCTACGATTGGAAGACCAAACTGTTTGGCAAATTCCCAGTCACGTTGGTCGTGGGCTGGCACAGCCATTACCGCACCTGTTCCATAGCTAGCAAGAACATAGTCCGCAATCCAGATTGGAATTTCTTTGCCATTGACAGGGTTGATGGCATAAGCACCGGTCCAAACCCCTGTTTTTTCCTTGGCAAGGTCGGTACGAGCCAAGTCAGACTTAAGACTAGCTTGATGTTTGTAGTCTGCTATGGCTTCAGCTTGCTCTGGACTTGTGATAGCGTCAACTAGGTCATGTTCAGGAGCCAAGACAGTGAAAGTCGCACCGAAAAGGGTATCAGGACGAGTTGTAAAGACTGTAAATTCCTTGTCGGTTCCTTTTACTTTGAAAGTTACATTGGCACCAGTTGATTTCCCAATCCAGTTGCGTTGCATATCCTTGATAGACTCTGGCCAATCAAGTTCATCCAAGTCATTGAGCAAGCGCTCTGCATAGGCCGTGATTTTGAGCATCCATTGGCGCATTGGTTTGCGGACAACTGGATAGCCTCCACGCTCAGAAGTTCCATCAGGAAGGACCTCTTCGTTGGCAATGGCCGTTCCCAATTCTTCCACCCAGTTTACTGGTACTTCGGCTTCATAGGCCAATCCTTTTTCGTAAAGTTTGGTGAAAATCCACTGCGTCCATTTGTAGTAGTTTGGATCTGTTGTGTTGACTTCACGATCCCAGTCATAAGAGAATCCAAGTGCATTGATTTGACGTTTGAAGTTAGCAATGTTTTCCGCTGTAAATTCTGCTGGGTCATTCCCCGTATCCATAGCGTATTGCTCTGCAGGCAAACCAAAGGCATCCCATCCCATTGGGTGAAGGACGTTGTAGCCTTGCGCACGTTTGTAACGGCTGAGAATATCCGTTGCTGTGTAACCTTCTGGGTGTCCTACGTGCAATCCAGCTCCTGAAGGATATGGGAACATGTCCAGAGCATAGAACTTCGGTTTTGAGGCATCTGTTCCTGTCTTAAACGTATGATGTTTCGCCCAGTAGCCTTGCCACTTAGGCTCAATTTCCTTATGATTGTAAAAACTCATGCTATTTCTCCAATTTTATGATGTTACTATTATACCATTTTTGGGGGAATTTGGTCTCGTTCTATTCTATACTTTTCTATTTTACCTTGCTCTAGAATTTTTAAACTGCTATACTTATAACAGAAAACCCTTCCAAGGAGGTAGCAGATGTCTCATTCCTTTAAAAAATCTCTCCAAAAAGAAATCCTCCATAGAAGCTCTATCGCAGCCTTTGTGACCTCTCTTTTACTACTCATTTTACTTTTTGGTTTTTCCTATTTTTTACAAAAGCAACAACTCTCCAAAGACACGAGACAGATTGTCAAACAAGTTCAAGAGATGAAAGAAGCAAATAATGAGCTCCTGGCCACTATGAACTATAAAATGATTCCTGGATTTTTGGACGGCAAACACACAGAGCGAGAAGTCTTTAGCTTATTTTACGAGACAAAAGCTAAATTAAAACTTAGTTCTGACCTCATTATCCTAAGTGATACAGGTGAATTACTATTTAGTACCAATCGAGATCATCAAGAAAGTATTTTATCACCCTACTATCTAAAACTGCTTATTCAAAATCCTTCTCAAGATAAAGTTACAGAAAAAATTGCACTCTCTTCAGACAAGCAACACTACACACTCTTTATCAAACCACTACTTCAAAACCAACGAGTTAAAGCCTATACTATTGCTTTCGTAACTGAGAATGATTTCATCTCAAGTTTCCCAATGATAAATTCTAAATACATCATTACCGATAGCTTTGGAAATATGTTTTCCAACAATACAAATCAATTTACTCGTTCCACTCTTGAAAAATTTGATGAGAAACTCCTACACTCTCGCACCCACTGGTATGCGAACGAACCGCTTATTGTTCAAAAAGAAAAAGTCGGTGCTATTTTTTCAATCTATACTTTTCAATCCTTCTTTCCTATTCCTAGCTTACTCGGCCTAGCCTCCATTCTCACCTTATGTATATTCTTCCTCTACTTCTCGCAAGCAAGACGAATTGCTCATAAGATTGCTACACACAACGCTGTTCCTATTGAAAGTTTAGTTTACCAACTTCAAGAAATTCCCAAACAAGCAGAAAAAAGGCTTTATCTACAAACAGGTGATGAGTTTGAATTTATGGCCGAAAAAATTAATAATATGTTGTATGAATTAGATCAACTTCATCAGAAAATGTTGACCATCGAAAAAGAAAAGTGGATTTTTGAAAGAAAAATGCTGGAAGCTCAGTTCAATCCTCATTTTCTCTACAATACGCTTGAGACGATTAAAATCACTTCTTTAATGGATGCAAGTCTCACACAAGACCTAATCCAAAATCTCACGCGCATTCTTCGCTACAGTATCACCGATTTAGAAAAAGAAACAACCATTTGTCAAGATTTAAAGATTATAAAGGATTACCTTATTATTCATAAAATTCGTTTCGAGCACTTTTCCTATGATATTGTCTGCCCAGAAACTGTCGATAATCAGCCTATCCCTAAACTTTTCTTGCTTCCCTTAGTAGAAAATGCTATAAAATATGGGATGCAATACCGTATTGATCTTCATATTGATATCCAAATTACCTTGGAAGCAGATTCTCTGACTTTTTGGGTCAAGGACAATGCCGGAGGACTCACAAAACAAGAGCGAGTCGCTATTTTAGACTCTTTAGATAGCCCTCATACCCAGCATGGCATTGTTAACAGCTACAAACGATTGAGCAATTTCTTTCCTGATGTTCAGCTAGATTTAGGAGTCAATCGTCAAGGAGAAACTTGGGTCAAATTTGTAACGAAAGGACTAACTCATGTTTAAGCTCATTATCGTAGAAGATGAACACCTCATTCGAAAATGGCTAGAGATTGCCGTAGACTACTCTGCCTTAGGCATCCAAGTTGTAGGAACTGCCAGTCACGGTCAAGAGGGAATGAAACTCATCCAAGAAAAAGAACCTCATATTGTCTTAACAGACATCACAATGCCAATTATGGATGCTTTTATGATGTTCGAAGCCACTCGTACCCTTTCTTATGAAAAAGTTATCTTATCTGGTTATAACGATTTTCAAAATGCAAAAAAAGCCATGCAATATGGGGCAGTTGATTTCTTATCCAAACCAATTGACACAAAGGAATTGACAGAATGTCTTCAAAACATTGTTTTGCGATTACAAGTTAGCACCTATCAAGAAACTCCTTTTTTAGAAGAATATCAAACTTTACTCTCCTCTATCCAACAAGTTGATACACAAAATCAAATCATTCAGCAAATTATTTCCTTTGTCCACAACCACTATGCAGAACATTTTACTATTAGTAAGCTAGCAGAATCGCTGGGATATAGTGAAAGTTATCTATATAAGGTTATCAAAGAAGACTTCCCCATGACACTAAATGAATATATCTTACGCTACCGCCTCAAGCAAGCTATAGATAAAATGGCCGAGTCCCCCAATGCCCCCTTAAGCGATATCTCTGAACAAGTTGGATTTTCAGACTATAAATATTTTGCCAAAGTCTTTAAAAAGTATCTCCATATTTCTCCAAAAGAATTAAAACTTATGGATAAAAATCATTGATGTAAAAGGATTGCTTAACTTTATTGTAGCAATCTTTTTATTTTATACTTACCATCAAAATCCTATCCACAGTTCACGCATCCTTACTCTAGGAGCTTAATTCCTATTTTCTATTTTAGATTTCTTTAAGGTTTTTATTATATTCTGTAGGACTCTACAAATTATAAACGTTATAAAAGTTGTAGAGCAAAAACGTTCGTAAAAAAGGAGACTCTTATGAAAAAACTACTATTCTTTCTCTCTTGTGGTTGGATATTTCTTACTTTATCAGGATGTTCTTCAGCTATAGGAGCGGAAACTAGCACTGAAACAGATTCGAATAACACTTTGGTTGTATACTCGCCTAACCCTGAAGATCTTATCGAAGAAACAATCCCAGCCTTCGAAGAAAAATATGGCATCAAGGTTGACTTAGTCCAAGCTAGTACTGGTGAATTATTCAAGAAAGCAGAAGCTGAGAAAGAAGCTCCCGTAGCCGATGTCATTTTCGGAGGTTCCTACGCACTCTTCTCTTCTAACGAAAAACTCTTTGAGCCCTATATCTCCCAAGAAAACGACCAAATTATCCCTGAATATCAGAATAAAACAGGATTCTACACTCCATACACTCTTGATGTCAGTGTTCTAATTGTCAATTCAGCTTTAACTAAAGATATTAAAATTGAAGGCTATAATGATTTACTTAATCCTAAATTAAAAGGAAAAATTGCTACTGCTGATCCAAGTAATTCTTCTAGTGCCTTTGCTCAATTAACAAACATGCTTGTAGATCAAGGTGGATACGAAAATGAACAAGCTTGGACCTATGTAAAAAATCTATTTACCCTAGTAGATGGAAAAATTGCATCTAGCTCTTCAAATGTTTATAAAGCTGTCGCCGATGGAGAAATGGCTGTAGGACTCACCTATGAAGATCCTGCCTTAAAACTCTTAAACGACGGAGTTGATGTAAAAGTTATTTATCCAAAAGAAGGTACTGTCTTTTTACCTGGTAACGCTGCTATCGTCAAAAACGCCAAACACATGGATAATGCTAAGAAATTTATCGATTACCTCCTTTCTCAAGAAATCCAAGATAAGCTAGGAACCGAAACTACAATCCGACCTATTCGTAAAAATGCTAAAACCAATAAAAATATGAAGGCTATGACAGAAATCAAGATCGCCACCGAAGATTCAGATTATATCATTAAAAACAAAGCCACTATTCTTAAAAAGTACAATGACATTTTTACAGATATCCAATCTAAAAAATAAAATTTGACTTTTCAATTATTAACTGTCGAACCCTACTATAAAATCAAAAAGATTACTTCCGTTTTTGTAGAGAATTTTACTCTAATAGAATAGAATTATTAGTTTTAAAAACGCTTACATTGTTTTAAAATAAACTTAAATAACATAACGGAGGTATCCATCATGAAAAAGAAATGGATGTATTATGCTGCTTGCGGACTAGCTCTTTTTGGTCTTGCTGCTTGTTCTTCTAATGAATCTGCCGATGACAGTTCATCTGATAAAGGAGACGGCGGTTCGCTAGTCGTTTATTCACCAAACTCAGAGGGCTTAATTGGAGCAACTATTCCTGCCTTTGAAGAAAAATATGGTATCAAAGTAGAACTGATTCAAGCTGGTACTGGAGAACTTTTCAAAAAACTAGAGTCAGAAAAAGAAGCTCCTGTCGCCGATGTCATCTTTGGTGGTTCTTATACACAATATGCTACCCACGGAGAACTCTTTGAAAACTATACTTCAAAAGAAAATGATAATGTTATCAAAGAATATCAAAACACAACTGGCTACTCTACTCCTTATACGCTAGATGGTAGTGTTTTAATCATCAACCCTGATTTAACTAAAGGCATGAACATTGAAGGATATAGTGACCTCCTCAAACCTGAACTAAAAGGAAAAATCGCAACTGCTGACCCAGCAAACTCTTCTAGCGCCTTTGCTCAATTAACAAATATGCTCCAAGCTCAAGGTGGCTACAAAGATGATAAAGCTTGGTCTTATGTAAAAGATCTCTTCACACTTATTGACGGTAAAATCGGTTCAAGCTCATCTGGTGTCTATAAAGCAGTAGCTGATGGAGAAATGGCTGTTGGTCTCTCTTATGAAGATCCAGCGGTTAAACTCTTAAATGATGGAGCTAACATCAAGGTAGTCTATCCAAAAGAAGGAACTGTTTTCTTACCAGCGAGTGCTGCTATCGTTAAAAAAGCTAAAAACATGGAAAATGCTAAGAAATTTATCGATTTTATTATCTCTCAAGAAGTACAAGATACCCTTGGTACAACCACTACTAACCGTCCTGTTCGTAAAAATGCTAAAACAAGCGAAAATATGAAACCAATTGACAAAATCAAAACACTCACTGAAGATTATGATTATGTTATCAAGAATAAATCAGATATCGTTAAGAAATACAACGAAGTCTTTACAGATATCCAATCTAAACAGTAAAAGAGGTTCACTATGAGTGAGATCAAAATTATTAACGCAAAAAAAATCTACCACGACGTCTCTGTTATTGAAAACTTGAATGTTACTATTCCCAAAGGAAGTCTCTTTACTCTCTTGGGACCTTCAGGTTGTGGGAAAACGACTCTTCTTCGTATGATTGCGGGTTTTAACAGTATCGAAGGTGGAGAATTTTACTTCGATGATACAAAAATCAATAATATGGAACCCAGCAAACGCAATATTGGAATGGTTTTCCAAAACTACGCTATTTTTCCACATTTGACTGTTCGAGATAATGTTGCTTTTGGTCTCAAGCAAAAGAAAGTTCCCAAAGAAGAATTGATCCAACAGACCAATAAGTATCTTGAACTCATGCAAATTGCTCAATATGCGGATCGAAAGCCAGATAAACTCAGTGGTGGACAACAACAACGTGTCGCCTTGGCACGCGCCTTAGCTGTTAATCCAAGTGTTCTCCTCATGGACGAGCCACTTAGTAATCTGGATGCCAAACTGCGCTTGGATATGCGTCAAGCCATTCGAGAAATTCAACACGAAGTGGGAATTACAACTGTTTATGTGACCCACGACCAAGAAGAAGCTATGGCTATTTCAGACCAAATTGCTGTTATGAAAGATGGGGTTATCCAACAAATCGGCCGACCAAAAGAACTCTATCATAAACCAGCTAATGAATTTGTTGCAACATTTATTGGTAGAACAAATATAATCCCTGCTCGTCTAGAAAAACAAGCTGACGGAGCTTACATAGTCTTTGAAGACGGCTATTCTCTTCGTATGCCAACTCTTGATCAAGTTGACGAGCAAAACATCCGTGTTAGCATTCGTCCTGAAGAATTTATCCGTGATGAAAATGGTCCAATCAATGGAACAATCACCGACAGTGTTTACCTTGGTCTTAACACTGAATACTTCATTGAAACTGGATTTGCTCCAAAACTTCAAGTAAGTGAAGAATCAACATTCGAAGAAGATTTAGAAAAAGGAGATTGTGTTCGTTTGAGAATCAATACTCAAAAACTCAATGTCTTCTTTGAAGACGGTTCGCGCAATCTCATAAAAGGAGTCAGCCATGGAACGTAAAAAACTAAATATTTGGACAGCCTCCTCTTTCTTCATCTTTCTTTCCTACCTTGTATTTCTCGTTTATCCTATCGTTACTGTTCTCAAGCAGGCACTCATACATGAAGGACAATTCTCACTAGCTAATTTTGTTACTTTCTTTAGTAAAGCATATTACTCTGAGACACTTGTCAACAGTTTCAAGGTTTCCATTACCGCTACTGTCACTTCCTTAGTTGTAGGAACCTTATTAGCTTATCTCTTCTCTATGTATGACTTCAAGGGGAAGAAATTTCTACAAATATTGATTATCATTGCTTCCATGTCAGCTCCTTTCGTGGGAGCCTACTCATGGATTCTCTTGCTGGGACGAAATGGGGTTATCACTAAATTTCTGACAAATTCCCTTCATCTTCCAGCTATCGATATTTATGGATTCAAAGGAATTGTACTTGTCTTTACACTGCAACTATTCCCACTGGTATTTCTATACGTTGCTGGGACAATGAAAAGTATTGACAATTCTCTACTTGAAGCCGCTGAAAGCATGGGGTCCTTCGGATTTAAACGTATCGTAACGGTTGTTTTACCTCTCCTAGTTCCAACCTTACTAGCTGCTGCCTTGCTTGTATTTATGAGAGCATTCTCAGACTTTGGAACGCCTATGTTGATTGGTGAAGGATATAGGACTTTCCCTGTCCTGATTTATACCCAATTTATTAGCGAGGTTGGAGGAAATTCTGCTTTTGCATCTGCTTTAGCAATTATGGCGATTATCATTGCCTTAGCAATTTTCCTTATCCAAAAATACATTTCAAATCGCTACAGTTTCAGCATGAATTCGCTCCATCCAATTGAACCTAAAAAAACTACAAAAGGAAAAATGGCTGCTATTTATGCAACAGTCTACGGAATTATCTTGTTCTCTGTTCTACCTCAAGTCTACTTGATTTATACCTCTTTCCTAAAAACATCAGGTATGGTATTTGTCAAAGGCTATTCTCTAAATAGTTACAAGATTGCCTTTAATCGTATGGGGTCTGCTATTTTTAATACGATTCGCATTCCTTTAATTGCTTTAATTCTTGTTGTTTTATTTGCAACAGTTATCTCCTACTTAGCTGTTAGAAAACGAAACTTGTTTACAAACTTAATTGATAGCCTTAGTATGGTACCTTATATTGTGCCAGGAACTGTCCTAGGTATTGCCTTCATTTCTTCATTCAATACTGGTCTTTTTGGAAGCGGATTTCTGATGATTACTGGAACAGCTTTTATATTGATTGTCTCCTTATCTGTACGAAGACTCCCTTATACGATTCGCTCATCTGTTGCTAGCTTACAACAAATAGCCCCAAGTATTGAAGAAGCCGCTGAAAGCTTAGGAAGTAGTCGTCTCAATACCTTTGCCAAGATTACAACTCCAATGATGCTATCTGGTATTATTTCTGGAGCCATCCTATCTTGGGTCACAATGATTTCAGAACTCTCTACTTCTATCCTCCTCTACAATGTCAAAACAAGAACAATGACTGTAGCTATTTATACAGAAGTTCTCAGAGGGAATTACGGTGTAGCGGCAGCCTTGTCAACTATCCTAACTGTTCTAACCGTGAGTTCATTACTCTTATTTATGAAAATCTCTAAAAGCAACAGCATTACACTTTAGTTTTCCCCATCAAAAACAGCCGAAAGGATTACCTTCGGCTGTTTTTTCTTATCTTGATATTCTTATCAAATCCCTAGTTCATAGAAAGTAAGTCTAGACTGATTAAATAGAATTTTCTTCCATCTTCTCACGTCCCAGTTCCCGATAGCTACGGTCACCAACGATTTCAACAGTAAACTGACCGTTCTCGTATTCTAGAATGGTCACACTACCATTATCTAGACCATGCGGATGCATGCCATTGATGAGATAAACCATCGTACCAATGGTCATCCCGTGGCTGACAACTAGGGCATTTCCGCCACCTTGTTCTTCCATTTCTTTGGCAATAGACTCGAAACCTTCTCTGATACGGCCACTAAGTTTTTCCCAACCTTCAGCCCAACCAGCAGTATCAACCTCTACCAAACCTTCTGCTAGCTCTGCATAGGATAACTGATGAACATGATCCACCTTGAAAACACGAGGAATGACCCCCATAAAGAGGTCCCCATCATAGGCCCCGTCAAAACTACCAAAACACCACTCACGGATTCGCTTGTCCATACGGTAAGGGATTTTCCCCTGCAAGCCCAGTTCTTCTAGGATAATTCCCATGGTCTGAATGGTACGCCCTGAGTCACTGGAATAAGCTCGGTCAAACTGCAAACCAGACTCTCTCAAGCCAATTCCCAACTCATGAATTCCTAACTCACCTTCTGCAGTCAGAGGCGTATCACTCCATCCTTGAGCACGTCCAATCGTGTTAAACATGGTTTTCCCATGACGGACTAAGTACAATCTTACTTTAGACATTTTCTATCCTCCATTTTCTTCTATTATATCATGGATCAAAGAAATATTTAGCTTTCAAAAGCAAAGCTCCTTCTCCAAATTTTGCCACAAGAAAAGCTACCCTCACGGTAGCTTCCCTAGGAGATTATTATGAAAAAGTTTAGGATTTCTATTAAATAAAGTTAGGAGGTCTTTATTTAATGATTATAGTATACACAGTCATCCTTAAACTCAACTTAAATTCTCTCACTTTTTTATTAATTTTTAAAACTATGGATTGGAGCTGGGATTTGCCCACCGCGAGAGATGAAATCAACAGACGAAGCTCCGTTGACCTTCATAACTGGAGCTGTCCCTAGCAAACCACCAAACTCAATCATATCGCCTTCTTTGCCCTTTGGAATAATACGGACAGCCGTTGTTTTCATGTTAATAACACCGATTGCCGCCTCATCCGCAATCATAGCTGCAATGGTTTCAGCAGGCGTATCTTCCGGAATGGCAATCATATCCAGTCCAACTGAACAGATAGCCGTCATGGCTTCTAGTTTCTCTAAATTCAGAGAACCATCTTGCACCGCAGCAATCATCCCCTCATCTTCAGAAACGGGGATAAAAGCACCTGACAAGCCACCGACTTGGTTACAAGCCATCACTCCGCCCTTCTTAACTTGGTCATTCAAAAGAGCGAGGGCAGCCGTTGTCCCATGCGTACCAACTGTTTCTAGGCCCATTTCCTCAAGGACACGAGCCACAGAATCACCAACTGCAGGAGTAGGTGCCAAGCTTAGGTCGACAATTCCAAAGTCAACACCAAGGCGTTCACTCGCCATTTGTCCAACCAGCTGACCGATACGAGTAATCTTGAAGGCCGTTTTCTTGACTGTTTCCGCTACTACATCAAAGCTCTGTCCACGAACTTTTTCCAAGGCACGCTTGACCACACCCGGACCCGAAACCCCGACATTGATGATAACATCTGCTTCGCCAACACCATGAAATGCCCCTGCCATAAAAGGATTGTCCTCAACAGCATTAGCAAATACGACCAACTTGGCCGCACCCATATCTGATAGCGCAGCTGTTTCCTTGATGATACGTCCCATATCAGCGATCGCAGTCATGTTGATGCCTGACTTAGTTGAGCCAATGTTAACAGACGAACAAACCTTGTCTGTCTCAGCTAGAGCGCGTGGGATAGAATTGATGAGAATTTCATCTCCTTTTTGGTAGCCTTTTTGTACCAAAGCTGAGAATCCACCAATAAAGTCAACACCAATCTCCTTGGCAGCCTTATCAAGAGCCTTTGCCAAAACAAGATAGTCTGTCGCATCAGTCGCAGCACCAATTAAAGAAATCGGAGTCACTGATACCCGTTTATTGACAATAGGAATCCCAAGTTCTGCAGCAATTTCATCTCCAACAGCCACCAGATTTGCAGCTTTAGTGGTGATTTTTTGGTAAATTTTTTCAGCAGCACGTTCGATGTCAGGATCAATACAGTCCAAAAGGGAAATCCCCATGGTGATGGTTCTGATATCGAAGTTCTGCTCCTCGATCATGGCAATGGTTTCTGTAACTTGTCTAATATCCATAGCCGCCTCCTAGATATTATACATAGCGTCAAAAATCGCCGCACTTTGAATATTGATTTTGACATTCAAGGTCTGACCGAACGTTTCAAACTCATTTCGAAGATAAGTGAAATCCTGTTTTTCGTCACTAGAAACGACCGCCATCATGGTAAAGTATTCATCCAACACCGTCTGAGAAATATCGTCAATATTCAACCCCAACTCTGCAATCTTAGTAGACACGCCTGCAACAATACCAGCCTTGTCCTTGCCAACCACTGTAATAATAGCCTTCATTTTTAGACTCCCATTCTACGATTTTTAGAAAACCTGAACGTTTTTGATTTTCTTTTTCCTTAGTATAGCACATTTCCGAAAAAAATACTAAAAAACGCCTGCTTACGAAGTTGTTCTTAAACAAAAAACAATTTCGTAAACAAGCGTCTACCCTATCAAATGATGATGAGTGTTCCCGCTAGGACCAAAGTCCCAGCGGTAGACCAGAGCTAGACTAAGAGCACACGGCTCCATCATCATAACACTCAACAAAATTGATGATTTTATACTAATTCGATGATCGCCATTGGCGCAGCATCACCACGACGTGGCTCAGTTTTAAGGATACGAGTGTATCCACCGTTACGTTCAGCATAACGAGGTGCGATTTCTGAGAACAATTTTTGAAGTGCTGTAGTAGAAGTGTACTTATCAGTTGCTTCATCATAGTTTTCAGATGCGATTTCATTACGTACGAAAGCAGCTGCTTGACGACGTGCATGCAAATCACCACGTTTACCTAGAGTAATCATTTTTTCAACAGTTTTACGGATTTCTTTAGCACGAGCTTCAGTTGTCACGATTGATTCGTTGATCAAAAGGTCAGTTGTCAAATCGCGAAGCATTGCTTTACGTTGTGAGCTAGTGCGTCCTAGTTTACGGTAAGCCATGTATTCCTCCTTTATTTATCTTTTAATCCAAGACCCAAGTCAATGAGTTTGAGTTTCACTTCTTCCAAACTCTTGCGTCCAAGATTTCGTACTTTCATCATCTCTGCTTCAGATTTTTCTGTCAAATCATGCACAGTATTGATACCGGCACGTTTCAAACAGTTGTATGAACGCACAGACAAGTCCAGTTCCTCAATCGTCCGATCCAAAATACGA
The DNA here is from genome assembly GCA_019458035.2 of Streptococcus oralis. Classification (GTDB taxonomy): domain Bacteria; phylum Bacillota; class Bacilli; order Lactobacillales; family Streptococcaceae; genus Streptococcus; species Streptococcus oralis_BP. The sequence goes on along the minus strand of CP185271.1, from coordinate 1,858,753 downwards.
TCGTCAGATTCAGTATCAGCTTCTTTCATCACTTCAGTTGACTTAGCAATCTCAGTAAGATTTGTAAACAAATCAAGATGTTCTGTCAAGATACGTGCTGAAAGCCCTAAAGCATCTTCTGGAATAATTGTTCCATTAGTCAAGATTTCAAGGGTTAATTTGTCAAATCCATCATTGCTACCTACACGAGCAGGTTCAACTTGATAGTTGACTTTTGTAACTGGTGTATAAATAGAATCTACAGCAAGTGTTCCAACTGGCGCATTATCTTTTTTGTTTTCATCAGCAGGCACATATCCACGACCACTGTTAACAGTCATTGTCGCTTTTAGGGAAGAACCTTCACCGATTGTAAAGAGATAATGATCTGGATTTACAATCTCAACATCACTGTCAGTCAAAATGTCTCCAGCTGTAATTTCAGCAGGACCTTCAACGTCAAGTTCAATGATTTTTTCGTCTTCAACGTATGATTTCACTGCAATCCCTTTAATGTTCAGAATGATTTGCATCACGTCTTCACGAACACCTGGAACTGTGTCGAACTCATGCAAGACACCTTCAATGTTGATAGATGTCACTGCTGCTCCTGGTAGAGAAGCTAGTAGTACACGACGAAGAGAGTTACCAAGAGTTGTACCGTAGCCACGTTCAAGTGGTTCGATTACAAACTTGCCATAATCTTTATTTTCATCAATTTTTGTTATATTTGGTTTTTCAAACTCAATCATTTAGTTACTCCCTCTTAAACGAAAAGCAGTGTAATGCGATGATTATACACGGCGACGTTTTGGAGGACGAGCACCATTGTGTGGCACTGGAGTCACATCACGAATTGCTGTTACTTCAAGACCAGCGGCAGCAAGCGCACGAATAGCTGACTCACGACCAGAACCTGGACCTTTTACAGTAACTTCAACTGATTTAAGACCGTGTTCTTGTGCAGATTTAGCAGCAGCTTCTGAAGCCATTTGAGCAGCGAATGGTGTAGATTTACGAGAACCTTTGAAACCAAGAGCACCAGCTGATGACCAAGCAATTGCATTACCATGCACATCAGTAATCATAACAATAGTGTTATTAAATGTAGCGTGAATATGAGCAATACCAGATTCGATATTCTTTTTCACACGACGTTTACGTGTTGGTTTAGCCAAGACTTTTACCTCCTATATTATTTTTTCTTACCAGCAATCGCAACAGCTTTACCTTTACGAGTGCGAGCGTTGTTTTTAGTGTTTTGTCCACGGACAGGAAGTCCACGACGGTGACGAATACCACGGTAAGAACCGATTTCCATCAAACGTTTGATGTTCAAGTTTACTTCACGACGAAGGTCACCTTCAACTTTGATTGCATCCACTTCACGACGGATAGCATCTTCTTGATCTGATGTAAGGTCACGTACACGAACATCTTCTGAGATTCCAGCAGCAGCCAAAATTTTCTTAGATGTTGAAAGTCCGATACCATAAACGTAAGTCAATGAGATTACTACGCGTTTGTCATTTGGAATGTCAACTCCAGCAATACGAGCCATGTTTTCTCCTTTCTATCTTATCCTTGACGTTGTTTGTGTTTTGGATTTGCTGGGCAAATTACCATAACACGACCATTACGACGAATTACTTTACAGTATTCGCAAATTGGTTTGACCGATGGTCTTACTTTCATTTCTTATCCCTCCAAGTTTTTCGATTATTTAAAGCGGTAAGTGATACGTCCACGTGTCAAGTCATATGGACTCATCTCGACAGTAACACGATCTCCCGCTAAAATACGAATATAGTTTTTACGAATTTTACCAGAAACTGTTGCTAAAATCTGATGTCCATTTTCAAGTTCAACCGTAAACATTGCGTTCGGCATTGTATCGACTACTTTGCCTTCAACTTCAATCACATCGTCTTTTGCCACGCAAAAGCACCTCCATAAATTTCGATTCGATGCCTCAAGACACAGAGGCAACAATTATAAGTCAGACTATCTCAGTATAACATTTGTCGCGATTTTTTGCAAGTATGAAAAACGCTTTATTTCAAATTTGTCAATACTTTTTCGATGTCTTTGAACACATCATTAATATCTTGATTTCCTTCGATATCGTGGACCAAACCTTTGGCACGGTAGTGAGCAATGATTGGTTCACCTTGTGCAATATTCACATCCAAACGACGTTTAACTGTCTCAGGTTTATCATCTTCGCGTTGGTAGTAATCCTCTTCTTTGTAGTCAACTGGTGGATTGAAAACTTTGTGGAAAGTTTCACCTGTTTTGCGGTGAATGATACGGCCACCCAAGCGTTCCAAGAGACAGTCTGGATTCACTTCGATGTTAATCACACCTTCCAGTTCGATACCAAGTTCCGCCAATGTTTTGTCCAAGGCATGGGCTTGTTCAATCGTACGTGGGTAACCATCTAACAAGAAACCTGTTTCCTTGATGTCGTCCTGTGAAAGGCGTTCTTTAACAATACCATTTGTAACTTCATCTGGAACCAACTCACCTTTGTCAATGTACGACTTGGCAAGTACACCCATTTCAGTTTGATTTGCCATTGCAGCACGGAACATGTCGCCTGTTGAGATATGTGCAACATGGAATTTCTCCACAATTTTAGCTGCTTGCGTTCCCTTACCTGCTCCAGGTAAGCCCATAATCAAAAGATTCATGATAGGATCTCCTTATTTTGTATTTAAATAGAAGCAGAAATCTATTTCAACCCCTATTTAAAAACAAAATAGAAGAGGGGAGACGAAAATCTCTCTAATCGATAGACCTTCATACTCCACTCTCTAAGCAAAAGTAATCTTGCTTTTATTCTGTTTTGTCCATGAAACCAACATACTTACGTTTCAATAGGTAACCTTCTAATTGTTTGATTCCTTCGATACCTGTCGAGATGATAATCAAAAGACTAGTTCCCCCAAAAGCAACTGCTTCTGAAAGTCCAAAGACATCTTTTGCCACAATCGGCAAAATTGAAATCACACCAAGGAAGAGTGATCCGACTGTCGCAAGACGACGAAGAAGTTTCGACATGAATTCTTCAGTACCCTTACCAGGACGGACCCCATGAATGTAGGCTCCACTCTTTTGCAAGTTTTCTGCTGCTTTCTCTGGATTAATCTGTACAAATGTATAGAAGAATGTAAAGAGAATGATTAGCAAGGCATACATAGCAACACCTGTTGGAGCTGTTGTAGATAACATTTCCTGTGCTGTACGTACCCAAGCCCAATCGTGACCTGTAGCACTCAAAAATTGAAGAATGGCTGCAGGTGCTGCTGTAATGGAGCTTGCAAAGATAACTGGGATAACCCCCGCTGGGTTCACCTTCAATGGAAGGTATGAACTAGACGGGGCACCTTGAGCAACTTTTGTATATTGGATTGGAATTTTATACTCTGCCTGTTGAACATAGGTTGTAAAGTAAACAATCAACAAGACAGCGATAATCAAAATAACGACAAAGATAATAGATGAAGTCAAACGGCTACTTGGAATATTGACGAAGTAGTCAACATAGATGCCTTTAATCATCTCAGGGATTGAAGCGACAATACCTGCAAAGATAATCATAGAAACACCATTTCCGTATCCTTTATCCGTAATTTGTTCTCCAAGCCAAGTTACAATCATACTACCTGCTGTTAGGATAATACCAATGGTAACAAAAACCTGTGGAGTTAAAGCTGTCGTTAATAATTTTGCTCCAGATAGGGTATTAAACCCTGCTGTGATCCCGATAGATTGAACGAATGCAAGCACAAGTGCAATATATCGAGTAGCTTGGTTTAGTTTTCTCCGTCCTACTTCTCCTTGTTTACCCCATTCTACAAACTTCGGTAAAATATCCATTTGTAGCAATTGAACAACGATGGAAGCAGTGATATACGGACTTACTCCGAGTGCGAAAACGGAGAAGTTCTTCATGGCATTCCCTGAAACAAGACTAAGCATGTTCAAAAAAGATAATCCGCTGAGAGCTTCTAAACTTTTCGCATTCACACCTGGAACAGTAATACTTGTCCCAATACGGAAAACAAGAATGATAAAAATTGTAAAAAGAATTTTTGATCGAACTTGTTTAACCTTGAGCGCTTCTTTTAATAATTTAAAAAACATGGGTCACCTCTCTTAGATGACTTCTACAGAACCACCTTTAGCAGTGATAGCTTCCTCAGCTGATTTAGAGAATTTAGCTGCTTTCACAGTCAATTTCTTAGTCAACTCACCGTTACCAAGAATTTTAACTCCTGATTTTTCAGCTTTCACAATTCCTGCTTCGATAAGCACAACTGGAGTTACTTCTGCACCGTCTTCAAAGACGTTCAATTGGTCAAGGTTTACAATTGCGTATTCTTTAGCGTTGATGTTAGTGAATCCACGTTTTGGCATACGACGGAACAATGGAGTTTGTCCACCTTCAAAACCAAGGCGAACTCCGCCACCGCTACGAGCTTTTTGACCTTTTTGACCGCGTCCAGATGTTTTACCATTACCAGATGAAGTACCACGACCAACACGGTTACGTACTTTACGAGAACCTTCTGCAGGTTTCAATTCATGAAGTTTCATTATTGTTTTCTCCTCTTTTGTAAAATGCTAGCGCCGATAAGAGAGAAAAGGTTGTCTCCCTTATCAACTCGCCTATACATTCGTCATCTTAGATGACTATATCTAGTTTTAGGGGATGAGTATTTCCACATCCCCTAAAGATTCATTAGTTTACTTCTTCAACTGTTACCAAGTGAGATACTGCAGTGATCATACCACGGATAGCAGCGTTGTCTTCTTTGATAACAGAGCTGTTCAATTTGCCAAGTCCAAGTGCTACAACAGTTTTACGTTGTGATGGAATGCGTCCGATTGGAGACTTAGTCAAAGTAATTTTAATTTGAGCCATTTTATCCCCTTTCTTATGCCAAATCAGAAACTGAGATACCACGAAGGGCAGCAACTTCTTCAGCGCGTTTCAATTGTTTCAAACCTTCAACAGTTGCGCGAACAATGTTGATTGGAGTGTTAGAGCCAAGTGATTTAGACGTAATATCTGCCACACCTGCCAATTCCACAACGGCACGAACTGCACCACCAGCGGCAACTCCAGAACCTTCTACAGCAGGTTTCAACAATACTTTAGCTCCACCGAATTCTGAAAGAACTTCGTGAGGAATTGTTGTTCCAACCATAGGTACTTCAATCAAGTTTTTCTTAGCATCATCTACTGCTTTACGGATTGCTTCTGGAACTTCTTGAGCTTTACCAGTACCAAATCCTACGCGACCATTGCGGTCACCAACAACAACAAGAGCTGCGAAACGAAGACGACGTCCACCTTTAACAACTTTTGTAACACGGTTGACAGCAACTACGCGTTCTTCAAATTCAACTGCATTGTCTTTAAATGCCATTTTCTAGTGTCCTCCTATTAGAATTTCAATCCGTTTTCACGAGCTGCATCAGCCAAAGCTTTCACACGTCCGTGATATAGATATCCACCGCGGTCGAACACCACTTCTGAAATACCTTTAGCGTTTGCACGTTCTGCAACGAGTTTACCGACAGCAACGGCTTGTTCAGTTTTAGTTCCTTTTGAAACTTCTTTGTCAAGAGTTGAAGCACTTGCGAGCGTTACACCCGCTACGTCATCAATTACTTGAGCGTAGATGCCTGTATTAGAACGGAATACGTTCAAACGTGGGCGATCAGCAGTTCCAGAGAGTTTTCCGCGAACGCGACGGTGGCGTTTTTGGCGGAGTTTGTTTTTATCTGGTTTAGAAATCACAGTTTTCACCTCTTTAGTTTTAAATCGCGTGCTATGCACAAAGTTGGAAAATAGGTTGGTGGTTGAAAATCAACCACTCAACATTATTTACCTGTTTTACCTTCTTTAAGACGAACGTATTCGCCAACGTAACGGATACCTTTACCTTTATATGGTTCTGGTGAACGAAGGCTACGTACGTAAGCAGCTGTTTGACCAACTACTTCTTTTGAAATTCCGTTAACAACGATTGTTGTTGGGTTTGGAAGTTCAAAAGTAATTCCTTCTGGAGCTTCAACTTCGTCTGGATGAGATTTACCAACAGCCAAAACAAGTTTTGATCCTTGAAGTTGTGCACGGTAACCAACCCCACGCATTTCAAGTTCTTTCTTGAATCCTTCTGATACACCAACAACCATGTTGTTCAAAAGGGCACGAGTAGTTCCGTGGATTGTTTTCATTTCTTTTGAATCGTTTGGACGGTGAAGAGTTACTTCAGTACCTTCCACGCGAATTTCAATATCTTTTGAGAACTTACGAGTAAGTTCTCCTTTAGGTCCTTTTACAGTTACTACGTTGTCATTGTTAGTGACTTCAACACCAGCAGGCAACACGATAACTTTATTACCAATACGTGACATGTTTATTTTCTCCTGTTAAATTGTCAGGCCATTACAGCCAGTTTTCACGGGGTTAAATCGATTTCTCGATTAAAGGATCATTTAGGTTTCAATTTCAAAGTGAATCTAGACATCGTCTCGCAGGCATAACTTTGGGTTAGGCAAGAGACGATAACGATGAGTCACAAAGAAATTGAGAGCTAAATATTACCAAACGTAAGCGATAACCTCGCCACCAACATTCTTTTGGCGTGCTTCTTTATCAGTAAGCAAACCTTCAGAAGTTGAAAGGATAGCAATTCCAAGTCCGTTAAGAACTTTTGGAAGATCTTCACGTTTTTTGTAGACACGAAGTCCTGGTTTAGAAACACGTTTCAAGTTAGTGATAACTTTTTCACCGTTTGGTCCGTATTTAAGGAATACACGGATGATGCCTTGTTTGTCATCTTCGATGATTTCTACGTTTTTAACAAAACCTTCGCGTTTAAGGATTTCAGCAATCCCTTTTTTGATGTTTGATGCAGGTACTTCAAGTACTTCGTGTTTCGCTTGGTTAGCGTTACGAATACGAGTTAGGAAGTCTGCGATTGGGTCAGTCATAACCATTTTGTTTTTCTCCTCTTACTAGTAGTTTGCAAGTTGCACTTGCTAGTTAATGATTGAGCTGAGCTCAGATAGTATTGACACATTCAAATGAGAAAACTCTTATTTGAACACGAGCTACAACCTGGGCAAAAAAGATAAATTTGTTTTGGAGCATCGCTCCTACACCAAATTTCCTATTTTTGCTGTGGTTGTTACGTTCTTTGTATCATGATATTACCAAGATGCTTTTGTTACACCAGGAATTTGTCCTTTGTAAGCTAATTCACGGAAGCAAACACGGCAAAGTTTAAATTTGCGGTAAACTGAATGTGGACGACCACATTTTTCACAACGAGTATAAGCTTGAGTAGAGAACTTCGCTGGACGTTTGTTCTTAGCAATCATTGATTTTTTAGCCATTAGATTTACCTCCTATATTATTTTGCAAAAGGCATTCCAAGGCCTGTAAGCAATGCACGTGACTCTTCGTCAGTGTTAGCAGTTGTTACGATAACGATGTCAAGACCACGAGTTTTGTCAACGTCATCAAAATTGATTTCTGGGAAGATCAATTGTTCTTTCACACCAAGAGTGTAGTTCCCGCGTCCATCAAATGATTTTGTTGGAACACCGTGGAAGTCACGCACACGTGGAAGTGAAACTGAAACCAATTTATCCAAGAATTCGTACATACGTTCACCACGAAGGGTAACTTTTGCACCGATCGCTACACCTTCACGAAGACGGAAGCCGGCGATTGATTTTTTAGCTTTAGTGATAAGTGGTTTTTGACCTGAGATAAGTGCCAATTCTTCAGCAGCTTTTTCAAGGCTTTTAGCGTTTGATACAGCTTCACCAACACCCATGTTCAAAACGATCTTATCTACTTTAGGCACAGCCATCACTGATGAGTAGTTGAATTGTTCTGTCAAAGCAGGAACTACTTCATTAAGATATTTTTCTTTTAAACGATTTGCCATTATACTTCTCCTTTCCTTCGTGATTAATCAAGCACTTCGCCTGATTTTTTGTTGTAGCGAACTTTTTTACCGTCTACAAATTTGTAACCAACACGACCAGCTACACCGTTCTTGTCCAAAACTTGGACGTTTGATACGTGGATAGCTGCTTCTTTCTCGATGATACCACCTTGAGGAAGCTCGTTAGTTGGACGTTGGTGTTTCTTAACGATGTTAACACCTTCAACGATAACTTTGTTTACTTTTGGAAGGGCAGTAAGGACAACAGCTTCTGTTCCCTTATCTTTACCAGCGATTACGCGAACTTTGTCGCCTTTTTTTACAAACATTAGGTTTCTCCTTGATTTTTCTTACGCCCACAAGGGCACCCTGGAGTCAATTCCAGGGGACTAGTTTGTTTGTTTTTACTCTACGAAAATCAAAGCAAATCTTCGTCAGTTTCAACTCACCTAACTCAAGTTATGCTTTCGTTTCACTTCCTAGACTTGTTTTAATTTTCTTTGAGCAATTTATTAAAGTACTTCTGGAGCAAGTGACACGATCTTCATGAAGCCACCTTCACGTAATTCACGTGCAACTGGACCAAAGATACGTGTTCCGCGAGGAGTTTTGTCATCACGGATGATAACTGCTGCATTTTCGTCAAACTTGATGTATGAACCATCAGCACGACGAGCACCTGATTTAGTACGAACGATAACAGCTTTTACAACGTCACCTTTTTTAACCGCACCACCAGGAGTAGCTTGTTTTACAGATGCCACAATAACATCACCGATGTTCGCAAATTTACGTTTAGAACCACCAAGAACTTTGATAGTCAAGATTTCGCGTGCACCGCTGTTGTCTGCGACTTTCAAACGAGTTTCTGTTTGAATCATTTCAGTTTTCTCCTTTCAGGCTTGATTAGATGATAACCGCTTCTTCAACAACTTCTACAAGACGGAAACGTTTTGTAGCTGAAAGCGGGCGAGTTTCCATGATACGTACGATATCGCCTTCTTTGGCAACATTGTTTTCATCATGTGCTTTGTATTTTTTAGAGTAGTTAATACGTTTACCATAGACTGGGTGGTTACGTTTTGTTTCAACTACAACTGTGATTGTCTTGTCCATTTTGTCAGATACAACACGTCCAACAAGAACTTTACGATTATTGCGTTCCATTGAAATTTCTCCTTCCCTAGTCTATTATTTCGCTTCAGATTGAACTGTTTTGATACGAGCGATTTGTTTTTTAACTTCTTTCAAGCGAGCTGTTTGTTCCAATTGACCAGTAGCAGCTTGGAAACGAAGTTCAAACAATTCTTTTTTCAATTCGTTTTCGCGCTTCGCGAGTTCTTCTTGAGAAAGACCACGAAGTTCTTTAACAAATTCTTTTACTTCATTAAGTTTCATGCCTTCTCCTTATTCTGCTTCACGTTTTACGAATTTAGTTTTAACTGGCAATTTGTGGCTAGCAAGACGAAGCGCTTCACGTGCAATCTCTTCAGATACACCAGCGATTTCGAACATCACTTTACCACGTTTAACTGGTGCTACCCAACCTTCAGGTGCCCCTTTACCAGATCCCATACGCACACCGATAGCTTTAGCAGTGTATGATTTGTGTGGGAAGATTTTAATCCAAACTTTACCACCACGTTTCATGTAACGAGTCATGGCAATACGAGCAGCTTCGATTTGGCGGTTAGTGATCCAGTGGCTAGTTGTAGCTTGAAGACCGTATTCACCGAATGCTACTTCTTTTCCACCTTTTGCTTCACCGCGCATTTTTCCACGGAATTCACGACGGTGTTTAACACGTTTAGGTACTAACATTGGTTATTTACCTCCTTTAGTGTTTTTACGAGCTGGAAGAACTTCACCACGGTAGATCCATACTTTAACACCAAGTTTACCGTATGTAGTATCTGCTTCTTCCCAAGCGTAATCGATATCTGCACGAAGTGTGTGGAGTGGAACAGTTCCTTCTGAGTATCCTTCAGCACGGGCAATATCTGCACCGTTCAAACGACCTGATACTTGAGTTTTGATTCCTTTAGCTCCAGCACGCATTGCGCGTTGGATTGCTTGTTTTTGTGCACGACGGAAAGCAACACGTTGCTCCAATTGACGAGCAATTCCTTCACCTACAAGGTGAGCATCCAAATCAGGTTGTTTGATTTCGATGATGTTGATGTGTACTTGTTTTCCAGTCAATTTGTTAAGTTTTGCACGGAGTGCATCAACGTTAGCGCCACCTTTACCGATAACCATACCTGGCTTAGCAGTGTGAAGTGAAACGTTAACTTTGTTCACTGCGCGTTCGATTTCGATAGTTGAAACTGCTGCGTCAGCAAGTTCTTTTTGAACGAATTTACGGATTGCAAGATCTTCATGAAGGTAATCCGCGTATTCTTTTTCAGCATACCATTTGGCATCCCAATCACGGATGATGCCGACACGCATACCAATTGGATGTACTTTTTGACCCACGATGTTACCTCCTTATTTTTCCGCAACAGCTACAGTGATGTGAGCTGTACGTTTGTTGATTGGTGAAGCTGAACCTTTCGCACGTGGACGGAAACGTTTCATAGTTGGTCCTTCGTTTGCGAATGCTTCAGATACTACCAAGTTAGCTTTATCCAAACCAAAGTTGTTTTCAGCGTTAGCTACAGCTGAATTCAAAACTTTCAAGATGATTTCAGCAGCTTTGTTTGGAGTGAATGTCAAGATTGCAATAGCGTCGGCTACGCTTTTACCACGAATATTGTCAAGAACAAGACGTGATTTACGAGGTGAAACACGTACTGTACGAGCCATTGCTTTAGCTGAAGTAATTTCTGCCATTTATGTTCTCCTTATTTTCTACGTGTTTTCTTGTCGTCTGCAGCGTGACCTTTGTAAGTACGAGTTGGTGCAAATTCACCAAGTTTGTGACCTACCATGTCTTCTTGGATGTAAACAGGCACGTGTTTACGTCCGTCATAAACTGCAATAGTGTAACCAATGAAACTTGGGAAGATCGTTGAACGACGTGACCAAGTTTTGATAACTTTTTTCTTTTCGTCGTTAGCTTGAGCTTCAACTTTTTTCATCAAATGCTCATCGACGAAAGGTCCTTTTTTAAGACTGCGTCCCATTTTTATGTTTTCTCCTTTAAATATTGTACCACAGCGGCTTGCGCTCACATGGAGCGCTACCGAGCTGGCGGATTTCCTAGTTGTTTAAGCAACTAGTTTACTATTATTTCTCGTTGCGACGACGAACGATAAGTTTGTCAGATTTCGCTTTCTTGTTACGAGTTTTAAGACCAAGAGCAGGTTTGCCCCATGGAGTAGATGGTGCTTTACGACCAACTGGCGCTTTACCTTCACCACCACCGTGTGGGTGATCGTTAGGGTTCATTACAGAACCACGAACTGTTGGGCGGATACCTTTCCAACGGCTACGTCCTGCTTTACCAAGGTTCACAAGCCCATGTTGTTCGTTTCCGACAACACCAACTGTAGCACGGCAAGTTCCAAGAATCATACGAACTTCACCTGATTGAAGACGAACAAGAACGTATTTACCTTCTTGACCCAATACTTGAGCAGAAGCACCAGCAGCACGTACCAATTCTCCACCACGACCTGGTTTCAACTCGATGTTGTGGATCAAAGTACCAACTGGAATGTTAGCAAGTGGAAGAGCGTTTCCGACTTTGATATCTGCTTCTGGACCTGAAACGATACGTTGACCAACTTCAAGACCTTTTGGAGCGATGATGTATGCTTTCACACCGTCCGTGTAGTGTACAAGAGCGATGTTTGCAGAACGGTTTGGATCGTACTCGATAGTTTTAACAACTGCTTCAACGTTGTCTTTGTTACGTTTGAAGTCAACCAAACGGTAGAAACGTTTGTGCCCACCACCTTGGTGACGAACAGTGATACGACCGTTGTTGTTACGACCAGCCTTGCTCTTCAAAGCAACAAGCAATGATTTTTCAGGAGTGCTTGTTGTGATTTCAGCGAAATCCAAAGAAGTCATATTACGGCGACCGTTTGTTGTTGGTTTATAAACACGAATTCCCACGATATTTCCTCCTTAGATTATTCAGCTTCAGTAGCAAACAACTCGATTGCTTTTGAATCAGCTGTAAGTGTGATGATAGCTTTTTTAGTTTTGTTAGTAAAACCAGTGTAACGTCCAACACGTTTAGCTTTTGGTTTTACGTTGATTGTGTTAACGTTGGCAACTTTAACACCTTCGAATGCAGCTTCAACAGCTTGCTTGATCAAAAGTTTGTGTGCACGAGTGTCAACTTCAAATACATATTTACCTGCTTCAAGTTGAGCCATTGAGCTTTCAGTGATGACAGGTTTTTTGATAACATCATACAAATTCATTATGCAAGAACCTCCTCGATTTTAGAGATAGCTGCTTGAGTAACAAGAAGTTTGTCACTATTTGCGATGTCAAGAACACTTGCAGTTGTAGCAGTCGCAACTTTCACGTTTGGAAGGTTACGAGCTGAAAGAGCTGCGAATTCGTTTCCTTCTTCAAGAATAACAAGGACTTTAGAATCGATGCTCAAAGCTGCAAGAACTTTTGCAAATTCAGCAGTTTTTGGAGCTGTAAATTCAAGAGAATCAACGGCTACAAATTTGTTTTCAGCAACTTTTTCTGAGTAAACAGATTTAAGCGCAAGGCGACGAACTTTTTGAGGAAGTTTGTACGCATAGCTACGTGGAGTTGGTCCGAAGACAGTTCCACCACCACGCCATTGTGGAGAGCGGATAGAACCTTGACGAGCACGTCCAGTTCCTTTTTGACGCCATGGTTTGCGTCCACCACCTGAAACAGCTGAGCGATTTTTAACTGCGTGAGTTCCTTGACGAAGGCTAGCACGTTGGCTGATGATCACATCAAACACAACAGATTGGTTTGGTTCAATACCAAAGATTGCATCGTTAAGAACAACTTCGCCAGCTTGTTTACCAGTTTGGTCGAATAATGTTACATTTGCCATTTTGACTGTATTCCCCTTTCCTTATTATTTACCAGCTTTAACTGCTGACTTGATAGTGATAAGAGATTTCTTAGCACCTGGTACGTTACCTTTGATAAGGATAACGTTCTTTTCTGGAACAACTTGTACAACTTCAAGGTTTTGAATTGTCACGCGGTCGCCACCCATACGTCCTGCAAGGTTTTTACCTTTGAACACGCGGTTAGGTGCAACAGGTCCCATAGAACCTGGACGACGGTGGTAACGAGAACCGTGAGCCATTGGTCCACGTGATTGTCCGTGGCGTTTGATAACACCTTGGAAACCTTTACCTTTAGAGGTACCAGTTACGTCAACAACGTCTCCAGCTGCGAATGTTTCAACTGTGATTTCAGCACCAACTTCCAAGCCTTCAACGTTTTTGAATTCACGAATGAAGCGCTTAGGAGCCGTGTTAGCTTTCGCTACATGTCCTTTAGCAGGTTTGTTGCTCAATACTTCGCGTTTGTCATCAAAACCAACTTGAATAGCGTTGTAACCATCTGTTTCTACAGTTTTAACTTGAAGAACAACGTTTGGAGTTGCTTCAATAACTGTTACAGGGATCAATTCGCCAGCTTCAGTGAAGATTTGAGTCATTCCCACTTTTTTCCCTAAGATTCCTTTTGTCATGAGAAAATAGTTCCTTTTCTATATTTTTTATTCAAAAAGTTTTTAACGAGCGTTTTTCATGCTCAAGCCTAAGATACAAAGGGCGTTAAACTCAAAGTGAAAATAGGAAACTGACGCAGTGTCTAACAGACACTAGGAAGTTTATCTTTTTCACACCGAGTTTAGCCCGTGTTCAATTAAATTGAAACACCAGCCTCTGCTCTTTTATATTTTAGATTAAAGTTTGATTTCTACGTTTACACCACTTGGAAGATCCAATTTCATCAACGCATCAACTGTTTTTTGAGTTGGGTTAACGATATCGATCAAACGTTTGTGTGTACGCATTTCAAATTGTTCGCGAGAGTCTTTGTATTTGTGAGTCGCACGAATGATTGTGTAGAGGCTACGTTCAGTTGGAAGTGGGATTGGACCCGCAACTTGTGCACCTGTACGAGTAGCTGATTCTACGATTTTTGCAGCCGCTGTGTCAAGCGTACGGTGTTCGTAAGCTTTCAAACGGATACGGATTTTTTTGTTTGCCATCTTTTTCTCCTTTTCGTCTATTTAAGATAATAGGCTAGCTCCACAAGAAAACCGACGCGCGTTGCGTGGCAATGCAACCGAGCGTGTCGCAACCTCTTGCATCACAGCTAAAGCTGTAATTTACAGCACCATAATAGAATAACACAAAGCCCCTGCGATTGCAAGAGATTTGTGAGCTTTTTTTCGTTTTTTTAAGATGAAACTGTTTTCTATTTTCATCTTTCCAAGATTACGGATTTATATCTATAAAAAACCGTCTTTTCTTCTATATAATGTGTGTCATTTTGACCTTGAATGTGTCTTCTGATTGATCTACTAAGATATCCGCTATCGACTCGGTTTTTTTATAGTATTGCAGATACTGCTCCCGTCTCATCTGATGGCTAGCCAATACAAAAGATGCATCGCGATTTCTCCTAGTCGTATCTCGAGCTAGGCGCCTCTTTAATTCTGTTTCTTCATCCGTGTAGAAACAGATGGTTTTGTCAAAGAGTTCCTTGGGTAGAAAGCCCACAGACATCCCTTCAACAATCAGAATCGGCTTGGCTCCAGACAAGATTTCACTAGCCTTCCACGGTTCATCGATTGTTAAGACATCCATACCTGCCTGCAAAGCGAGAATATCTCTCTGTAAACTTGCCAATTAATGCGCCACTGGGAGACAAGCCGTCACCTTTTGATCTGGTGCTTGCTTTGGTACTACCAGGTGACGTTCTGAAGTGATATAGGGATCTGTTTCTAGTAAATTTACTGTAGTAGAATCTAAAGCTTGATACAATTCCTGAGCGAAGGTTGATTTACCTGAAGCCCCATGACCGTAGATCCCCAGCGTCCTAACCCTTCCCGTTTCAATCTCTGAAACCAGTTGTTCTATCAGGTCTTTTTTCTTCATTCTCTCTTCACCTGTTCATAGCTTTCTTTTCCGTCGTTGAGTTTGTCCCAAATCACCACTTTCCCACTTTTGAGAGATTTTTGCACATCAATGATACGTTGATTAGAGGAACCTCGAAACTGGAGCATAAGATTGCGCTTGCTTTTATCATACCGTCCATCGACAAGGATGTCAATCAATGATAAGAGTTCCAGTTTATCTGGAGTTTCCAGCATCATTTCTTCCCACGTGTAGCCCGTCCAGGACCAGATGTCTTTGTCTGGCAATTCCTTTCGAATGCGTTTAACGAGAGGCAAGAGAATGCCTGTATTAAGAAAGGGTTCTCCTCCCAGCAGGGTCAATCCTTGAACATAAGGTTGAGCGAGATCTTCCATGATCTGTTCTTCTAATTCTGCTGTATAGGGAATGCCTGCGTTGAAAGACCAAGTCGCAACATTATAGCACCCCTCGCAGTGAAACATACAGCCTGATACATAGAGAGAGTTGCGCACACCTTCTCCATCGACAAAGTTAAAGGCCTTGTAATCAATAATCCGCCCTTTACTAAGTTCCTCACTTTTCCATTCACCTGGTTTTGGTGTATTCCATGTCATCCTTTTACTCCAAATCTATCCAGTAACGTTCTACGCCATTGCGAACATCTTCAAACACCCCGCCATTTGCCACAATCACCGCTCTGCTAGCTGGATTTTCTGTGCTGCAAGTTACCAGTGCACGTTTGATGTTCTTTCCCTTAGCGACTTGTAGACCTTGGCGGAGGGACTCTTTTGCGTAGCCCTTACCTCTTTCAGACGGTCGGATGGAATAGCCGATATGTCCACCTTCTTCCAATAAGAAGTCATTGAGGCACAATCGGAGATTAAGAAACCCTACGGCTTGTCCATCTCTCGAAAAAGCAACTAATTGAATATCAGGTACCCACCCTTCAGGCAAATTAATCCCCATTTCCTTATCCTGATTTCCTTCTAACCAGTCTTCATAGGAAAAAGCCTCTGCCTCCCAAAAGCCACCATCATGAGGCGACCGGGACTGTTCAAACTCTGCCATCATCTCTAAAACTGTTTCTTTATCTGCTAATCTTGGTCTGCGTAGTTCCATCCTTACCTCCCACCTAAGAGAAAAGCGAGAGCGAACTCTCACTTTTATTTTTTCTTGTTCTTGTTTAAAAACTGTTCTCTGAGGTTAAGCAAGCGTTCTTTTTTACCTGTTCCACCTTTAGAGTGTTTCTCGTGATAACGGGTCACTTGAGCGCGTCCCTTATCATCTAATTGGTATTTCCCCATTCCGTCTCTTTCTAGTTTGTTACTTTATGTCCAGGTGTCTTAATGGTTGAACCATTCATATGTTTCACACGCGCAGCGATTTCCTTATGGCGCCCATTGACCATCGGACGAGCCTGAGGGTTACCTAGATAGCCACAAGTTCGTTTGACTACATCTACTGTTTTAGGGTCACTATTGCCACAGTTTGGACAAGCAAATCCTCTCTCTGTCGGTTCAAAATCCCCTTCAAAGTCACACTTGTAACAATGGTCAATCGGAGTATTGGTTCCTAGATACCCTACACGATCATAGGCGTAGTCCCAGACAGCTTCCAAGGCTTTGGGATTTTGTTGGAGAACTGGATACTCACAGTAGTGGATGAAACCACCTGTTGCACCTGCTTCTGGATAAGCCTTCTCAAAGTCCAATTTTTCAAACGGCGTTGGATTTTTACGAACATCGTAGTGGAACGAGTTGGTGTAGTATTCCTTATCTGTGATATCAGGAATAGAACCGAACTTTTCTGTATCCAAGCGGCAGAAGCGATCTGTTAGACTTTCAGACGGTGTTGAGTAGATAGAGAAATGGTAGCCATATTGGTCAGACCACTCTTCTACCCGACGTTTCATATCGCGAATGATATCCAGCGTGAATTCCTTGGCTTCTGGATTGTGTTCCCAGCTATTTCCAAAGAAGACTGTCGCTACCTCGTACAAACCAATGTAGCCCAGCGAAACTGTCGCACGACGATTCTTAAAGAGCTGATCAACACTCTCGTCTTTTCCAAGACGGCGTCCGAAGGCCCCGTACTGATAGAGAATAGGGGCGTTTGCTGGTGTTGCTTCCTTGGTCCGTTCAACACGGTAAACTAGAGCATCTTCTGCGATATTCATCCGCTCGTTGAAGATTTCCCAGAACTTATTCATGTCGCCCTCAGACTCAAGGGCAATACGAGGCAAATTGACCGTTACAACACCTAGATTCATCCGACCTGAATTGACCTCAACACCATTTTCATCTTTCCATCCTTGAAGGAAAGAACGGCAGCCCATAGGTACCTTGAAAGAACCAGTCAACTCGATAATCTTATCATAGGATAAGACATCCGGGTACATCCGTTTGGTTGCACACTCGAGGGCCAACTGTTTGATGTCATAGTTTGGAGTTCCTTCTTCCAAGTTAAGACCTCTTTTAAGCGTAAAGATGAGTTTAGGGAAGATGGCTGTGCGGTGTTCTGATCCAAGACCCTTGATACGAATGGTCAAGATAGCTTTTTGAATTTCCCGTTCAAAACGACTAGTTCCCAGACCAAAACCTAGTGAAGTAAAAGGTGTTTGTCCATTTGAAGTGAAGAGGGTGTTGATTTCATACTCAAGAGATTGCATGGCATCATAGATGTCTTTTTGGGTTTTCTTCCAAGCATAATCATCCCGTTTTTCAGGCAAGACCCACTCTTCCGCATCCTTGAGGTGCTTTTGATAATTCTTCTCTGCATAAGGTGCCAAGACTTCATCGATACGGTCAGCTGAGCAGCCCCCGTACTGGCTAGAAGCAACGTTGGCGATGATTTGTGAAATCTGAGCGGTTGCAGTTTGGATAGACTTGGGGCTCTCTACCTCTGCATTACCAATTTTAAAGCCATTTTCCAACATGCCTTTAAAATCAATCAAACAGCAGTTGGTCATAGGTGTATAGGGACTATAGTCCAAATCATGATAGTGGATATCCCCTTTTTGGTGAGCATTGGCTACGTGCTTAGGAAGCATTTGCAGTCCGATTGATTTCCCCACAATCCCTGCTGTCAAATCACGTTGAGTATTGAAGACATCGCTGTCTTTATTGGCATTTTCATTGACAACTGCTTGATCTTTATTGAGAAGTTTATGAATGCTAAAGTTGATATCTGTCGCTTTTGAGCGCTCAAAATCCCTCTGTGTCCGATAAGTGATATACTCTTCAGCCAAGGCATATTCTTTGGCTTCGAGAAGTTCATGTTCTACGATATTCTGAATCTCATAAATCTTCACACCTTTAGGGAAACGACTGTGAATTTCGGTAACGATTCTTTCAACTAGACCATTTAGGCGTTTTTCTACTAGAGGCGTAACGTCCATAACCTTTTCCGCCGCCTTGTGGAGAGCCTTGTCAATCTTGTCTACATCAAATACTACACGTCTACCATCTCGTTTTTCAACGAACAATGTGGGAACGGTTGCAAACTTTTCTTCTAATACAATCATATCCATGCTCTTTTCTAAAATGTTGTTCTATGAAGTATTATACCACTCTAAAAATAAAAATCAATATCTTGTGTTAAAAATCCTAAAATTTTTAAAATTCCACAAGATATTGATTTTGTTATTTGAATTTATAAAGCTTCAACTCGCTAGTATCTGTCTGAACAAGCTCATAGTTTTCACTGAGCCAGCTCTCTACATCTGACCACAAGGCAACTTTTTGATTGACCATAATCATCTTCGGTTCATTCTCTTTCAGGTCATTCATAAGCTTGGTTTTATTTTCGTCACTTGCAGTATAAAGTGTTGGCGTCACTAGAGAGGTCGGTGCCAAGCGTTCGCTTGTACGATAGAAATCTGGACGATTATCCCATGCATAGACACGATCTTCAGAACTCGTTTGTTGTTTGACTACACTAGCAAGTCGCTCTCTCTCCTGATAAGTCACCGGGTGCGAAAGGTAGCGACTCGCGATAGGGAGAACAATGAGGTAGACAAGGGCAATCAGTGGTAGATAGAAATTTCCTTTGAGGAAAGAGGCTTTTTTCTCACGTCTTCTTCTACGACGACCGCCTCCCTCAGAAACATTTTCTTTAATCCCTGTCAGAAGGAGCAGGGTCAAGAAAGGAAGGAGAGCAACGAGGTGAGTACCGTTGACAGGTTCTTTTGAGAAAATCAAGAGCCCCAAAGAAAGCAATAAGCCCAAACTAGCAGCAATTGATAGGGAATACTGCTTAGCTGGTTTTGACTGGAACAAACCAGAAAAGAGCAAAGTAAGGGAACCTAGCCCAATGGCAAGTAAGCCATAGAAGGCTGCATTTTCAAGCAAATGCGCATTTGAAAAGAGGCTAAGAGTATTTACTGGATACAAGGTCTGGCTAATGGCATCCCCAAAACTACCTGTTAATACTGTATAGTAGCCCAAAGGATAGAATAAGAGTGAGAACCCTAAGGCTGACGCAAAAAATTGATATAAACCATGAACAAAGCGACCTTTGCCTAAGTTAAAGCCGATAATTCCCAAGGCTAGTGTAGCTGCAAATAAGGCTGTTGGGATTGGCGCAAGGAAGAAAGCAAGTGCAAGGCTCATACCAACACGTAAAAATCCTTTGTCATCCTTTGGAAAAGCTAGATAATTTGTAACGATACTCAATGAATAAAATAGGAAAGGCAAGGCTAGCAAGAGAGCATAGCCACCACCAAAAGCGAGACCTGCTACCAACAGATTAAACACAAACACAAGCTGCTTGGCTTCTTCTACACGGCCTGTAAGAGTATCCGCAGATTTAAAAAGAAAAACACCTGCTCCAAATAAGGCTAACCACTCAACCAAAGCAATCAGAATACTGCCTTGTGAAAGATAGGCAAGCAGGTAATAGAGCAATCCCTCCGTCCCAAAATAATCGGTATACATTTGACCATTTTGATGCAAGGCCCAACCGGTATAAAGATCCTGAGTTTGTTGCGGGCTTACTAAACCAAAAATAAGGGGGATAATCACAGAAATAGCTGTGGCCACTAAACTCCAAAGCAAGATACTAAAAAAGGGAATCGGAGCTCCTTCTCGCTTTTCTGGAACGGACCAGTCTTGGTAATGAGATTCTTCTTGTTTCTCATCTATTTTCCCATATACATTCATTCAATTTCTCCTCTAAGTTTATCTGTTTTAGTATATCAAAATCTTACAGGAATGTCAGCTTGGGATTGATATTTGCTGAATTTCTTATTCAATAGCGCAAAGCGTTCGATTTCACGAAAACGGTGGAATCGACTGTCTCTATACTCTCTAATAAAATCGTCATCTTCTAGATTAAGCATGGTTTTCTCCTTTACCTATCTATTCGTAAGAAGACAAAAAAGATCCAGCCTTGGGCTAGATCTTGATGGATAGCTAGAGCATAGGTGCAAACAACTGGACAATTTCCTTGATCAGGCTTTGATACCAGCTAGTTTTGATGGTGTGGGGATAGATTTCTTGAGAAACTTTAAAAATCTCTTCGAAGTCCCTTTCAATATCGATGATAGACTGCGTTCTATAAAGCAAGACGGCATTTTCATAGTGGTGAAGCAAACTCCGATAGTCAAAATTGATGGTTCCCACAGTAGCTGCCTCTCCATCGACAAGCATTTGCTTGCTATGAAGGAATCCCGGGCTATACTCATAAATTCGAACCCCTGCAGATAACAAGTCTGAATAGGCTCCTCGAGTAACTAACTGAATAACCTTCTTATCTGGTATACACGGCGTCACAATTCGCACATCTACCCCTCTCAGAGCTGCATTTTTGATACTTTCTGTTAAATCATAGTCAGCAATCAGATAGGGAGTCGTGATGTAGACATAATCTGTAGCTTGATTGATAAGATTTTGATAGACCGTTTTCCCAACCTGAGATCGGTAGATGGGCTTTGGTCCACTACTATAGGGAATACAGAGCCCCATCCCATCTTTTGGTTGATTTTCGAGATGGTATTGGTCAAAGTCGCTAATTTCCCCACGGTTGATATACCAGGTTGACAAAAAGAGTCTAGTAAAAGCCTTAACCGCTGATCCATCTAGGCGAATACCGCTATCCTTCCAATAACCAAAGCGTTCGATATGGTTGATATACTCATCTGCCAGATTGACACCACCTGTATAGGCAATTTGACCATCGATAATCATGATTTTACGGTGGTCACGGTTGTTATAGGCGACGGTTAAGCGCGGAATCACCTTGTTAAATTTATGGGCTTCAATCCCTCGACCGCGAAGATGAATGGTATAATCACCAGGCAAGGTTGCCATACAACCAATATCATCATAAAGGAGCTTCACTTCTACCCCTTGAGCCGCCTTTTCTTCCAAAATCTCTAAAATACTATTCCACATCAAGCCTTCTTCGATGATATAGTATTCGAGAAAGATAAATTTCTCGGCTTTTTTGAGATCCTCTAGCATCTGGCGCCACATGCTTTCCCCTGAAGGGAAAAAATGGGTATCCGTTCGATTATAGACATCGGCATTCGTGTCCATGCTGAGGAGAGATTTGATAACCCCGTAAGCCGACTTATCTTGTTCCTTTAACTCCAAACGGAGAGCTCTGCTATTATCCTCTCGGCGAACCATTGATTGGAGCTGCTTTAGTTGCTTCATTTCTTTTTTAGATAAACGGCGTTCTCCAAACATGATATAGAGCAAGGGACCAAATACTGGAACAAAGGCTACTAACAGCCAAGTTACCTTGCTTTCAGGATTCATAGAACGATTGACAATCGATACAATGGTCGCCATACTCATCAAAATAACTAGGATAATCCAGAGAATTGGAGCCATCTGACCTAAATAGAGAAACAAACCAAAGACGATAAACAACTCCGCCAACATGATGGTAATACTAAATCCATACTTGGACATGAGTAGCTGCATTTTTCTAGCCGTCATACATCCCCTTCCTTTTCTAACATTCTCCTTAACTGCTTGATAAACTAATGTTTCTACTAGTATACCTCAGTTCAGGGCTAGATGGCAACCTTTTACCTTTTCTAAAGTTCCAGCCGTTCCGTATTTAGATAATTGTTACAATTTTAGAGCCAACATATTGACCGTCATACCAGCTGCAGTCCCCATAAGGTAGATGACATCTCCCTCCTTGACCAGCCCATGATCTAAAGAATAAGCCAATCCAAACGGTACAGAGACTGACACCATATTTCCATAGTCAGTGACGAGATTGAGGTACTGATCCTCGGCCACACCTAGTTTTTCCATGACCAGAGGAAGAGCACGACTTGCTTGGTGAGGAATGATATAGTCCACGTCTGCCAAGGCTAGCCGTGTTTTTTCTTGAAACTCTTCAAACATGACTGGGATCTTGCGAGCAGACAAGAGGAGGATTTTCTTTCCCTTCATATCAAACATATAGTTGGTCTTCGTCGCTTCAGAGTACTCTTTTGGTTGAAAAGAAGTCAAACCTCCACGAATCTCCGTATCGTGAGCCCCTTCTGACCAAGTACGTTGGAGACTAGCAATGACCCCTTTTTCCTGATGACTTTTTTGGAAAATAAAGGCTGCTGCCCCATCACTAAAGAGTTCAAAACTTTCTTTTTGCTTGGGATTTAGCCCTAAACTTCCAACCTCACTAGACACAATTAAGACACGATTGTATTCGTCCGCCTCAATCAAGTGGGACATAGTCGATAGAGCAGAAATAAAGCTGGTACAAGTCGTATTGATATCCATAGCTGGAATTGAGAGTCCTTTTGCCACGCGCTCATGAATCAAGGCAGCCGTACAAGGAATAGGCTGAACTCCAACTGCACTAGCTGATACAAGGCAATCGATATCTTTAATATCTAAATTTGCATGTTCGAGTGCGCGCTGGATAGCTCCTTCTGCCAAATCTAACTGGGTTTCTTCATTTTCAACTACACGATAACGGGTCTGGTCTTTAAATTGAACTGTATGCTTTGGAAGGCAAACACCATAACCTGCGATTTCTACATGTCTTTTTACTTCTGTCATTGTCTTTTATCCTTTCATAAACGTTGGATTCGTTTGAGTTTACGGCTAGTATCCCAGTGATAATCTGAAAATTGGATTTGAGGAACTATGAACTCTTTTTGCTGGGCCAAGAGTTGGAACTGTGCTAAAATTGCTGTCTCTACGTCCTCATCTCGTCGGCTTAAACAAACTTCCACTAATTTCTCGGAATGTTGCTTAACTTGGTAATCTCCTACATTCTCCACAAAAAGGATACAACGTCTGATAAAGTCTGGATAGATGGTTACCTGCCCGCCATTCTGCCCTTCAAAGTAGAAGATATCATCAGAACGTCCTTCGACCTTGTCAATCCGTGTATGGCAGGAGCCACAGGAACAAGGCTCCGGATTTTCAACCAAGATATCATTGAGCTGGTAGCGATAAACAGGCTGACTACTTCGCTTAAAGTCCGTAATCACTGGATAAAAACGGTGGTCATCTAGATACTGCTTTTCCACAAAGATAATGTCTTCGTTGAGATGCAGATTACCAGCTGAGCAAGTGCAGGCTAGGAAACCTTCTGTCGCCTGATAAACTTGGTCAATGATGGATAGAGAAAAGGCTTCTGCAATCCGTCCCCTATCACTATCTTCCAAGATTTCCGCCACCGAAACGATTTTTTGTGGGTGAATAGCTAACTCTCCATCCTTGAGACGCTTGCTCAATTCAATCAACATCGAGGCTGGCGCCACAATAATCGTTGGTTGATAGTTGTTGAGTCGCTCTATATGCTCATCTGTATGTTTGAAAATATCAAAATACTCTAGACGAATGAGCGCCGTATTGATGGTCTGATAGAGTTCATTATCAGCTCTCAGGAAAAAGGCGATGCGGTGTCCAAAAAGCTGCCCCTTGGGCAACATCTTTGCCAATATAGCCGCAGCCCACATACTTCGCTCTTTCTCTGTTGTGATAAAGAGCCCCCGATGTCCAGATGTCCCTGAAGATAGACCGACGGCCACTTCCCCTTTAAGTTCAGTGAAATCACGGGTCTTCTCGCTTTCAATAGCCAAGGATAAGGCTTCATCTCTATCCACTCCTTGGGTGTTGAGCTCATTAAAATGTTCCATCATAAAAGCCTTGTCCATATGGTCAAAGTTGCTAGGAACCCCATTTTTAAAGTAGGGAGACTCTCGCTTTAAAAAGTCCATATAGTTGGCTAATTGCTTTTTCTGATAGTTTTCTACAGCTTCTCGAGATTTGAAATGATGAAGCCAACGAGTTTGGATAAAGGTTTTAAGAAAGGTTATTTTTTTCATGTAAGATTGACTCTATCCTTTCTACAGGATCATGGCTAACAACTACCTCAATACCGGCTTTTAAGACTTCCTCCAGAAACTCTGTCCCCCTGATATAGTCGGTCTTATTATCCTGCACCAGGGAAGGAAGCAGGTGCATCTGCTTGGTGTAAGGCAAGAGATCAATTCCCCAACAGAGGTCTGCTGCAATGAGGAGATTAAAATCGGGAAGGTACAGACAAGCTTGCCCCCTAGCATGCCCATCAACAGAGGCTACTAGGATACTGCCATCTCCGAAAAGATCACAAATCGGACGATAGGGAAAAGTTGAAACTTGCTGGTCAGCTCTGATAATGGTTAGATTTTTCTCAAAAGAAGCTGGTAAAAACTCCTTGAAAATCAAGTCTTTCAACTTGGGTTTTTGGTAGACTTCATATACTTCTTTTGTCAAGATAAAGGTTGCATGAGGAAAGAAACTAGCTCCTCCCAGATGATCTGGATGTAGGTGTGATAGAAGAACATAGTTAATTTCTTCTGGTTTGATTCCCTTCGCTTCCAGCAAACGTGAAATCTGGTCCTTCTCCGTCATTTGAACGGGCGTTCCTAGCCGATAGAAACCATAGCGAAGATGGGTCTTAATATCGTAATGATAGCCTGTGTCATAGAGGAGATAGCCCTTGTCCCTGTGTTTGATAAGAAAAACACCTGCTGGAAAGGTCATCTTTTGATTCTTGACTCCCTTAAATAGCAAACCTGTGTAGCTGGTACAGTAGCCTGCTGGGAAATAATCAATGCTTTCGATAATCTTTGACATACTGGTCAATCCCTTCCGAAATACTGATTCGAGGGCAATAACCCAAGTCTCGCTCCGCCTTGCTGATGTCCAGCGTCTGACTATAACGGAGCAGATAATAGGTATAGCGTGTCAGAGGCGGTTCACCTTTGAGTTTCAAGACCTTATACAGAAACTCTAAACTAGTAGCAATAACTGAAAGAAGAGGAGCTGGCACTTTTCTGTATGTTATTGGATAGCCCAACCCTCTCAAGGTTTCTTCTATCAAATCCTTAAAGGCTCTTGGTTCCCCATTGGTAATATTATAAACTTCGCCACTAGCTTGAGGGGTCTCTAGTGCCAAGCGAATGGCCAAAGCAACATTTTCCACACAGGTCATATCCATGAGCTGACGACCCTCCCCTATCAAGGGAATGCCAATCTTCTGACTGAGTTTGAGAACTCGGGGCAAAATACTGGTATCCCCAATCCCAAAAAGCCCACGAGGTCGTAAAATAATACTCGAAACATCGGGATAATCCTTAAACAGCTTCTCCGAAGCC
Source organism: Streptococcus oralis (assembly GCA_019458035.2). Lineage (GTDB taxonomy): Bacteria > Bacillota > Bacilli > Lactobacillales > Streptococcaceae > Streptococcus > Streptococcus oralis_BP. The sequence continues at coordinate 1,833,134 of CP185271.1, read as the reverse complement.
AGCTTACTACGAATGTAGTTGTTCAGATTATTTTCCTGAGGCGCAGCACTTTCTTTGATAGCTAGCTGATCTCGAGGAGCAGCATAGATGCTAGGCGAGGACACATAAACCAAACGCTGAATACCAGCCTCTCGGCAAGCATTCAGAACATACTTGGTCCCTAAGACATTTGTCTGGTAGAAATCCTCCCAAGGCCCCCAAACGGTAGAAAGAGCACCCGCATGCACAACCATGTCCATCCCCTGACAAGCCCGAGCCAAATCCTCTTGCTTGGTCAAATCCCCCTGAAAAAATGCCACAGAGGAGTTCTCTAAAGACTGACCCACCTTGCGATTGCGTCCAAAAGCGCGTACCTGATAGCCCTGCTGACTGAGCTCTTCAACAACATACTTGCCTAGAAAGCCCGTAGCACCTGTTACCAATACTTTCTTCATTCTTTACTTCTCCTTGTCCCCTAAGAGCCGATGTATTTCGCTCTTCAGAATCTCTGTTGGCTGATAGATTTGAGCTGCACGACTAAGTCTGTTCAAGTCTGGCCAGTCATCTCTAGCCAACAACTCATCAAAGGCACGTCCAATCGCTTCCGTATCCTCTCGTTTAGCAGTCAAGGCAATCCCTGCCTCTAATCCACGAACTGCATAGTCATACTGATCATAGTCATGGGGGAGAATCAAGGCAGGCTTACCATAGATGATACACTGGTAAAAAATACCCGCACCACCATGATGAATCACATAATCCATCTGAGGAATGTACTCCTTATAGGGAAGATAGGATACCACAGAAACATTGTCCATGAACTCTTCACATTGGAAGTCTTGTCCGCCAAACCCCAGAGTCACAAAGAAGTGGCAATCTGGATGTGCTTCTGCCAATTGTTGTGTCTGATAGAGGAGATTGTCTTTGGCCCATGCTAGCTGAGTGCCACAGGAGACAAGGACCTTCTTATAACCTGCATAAGGAGACAAATCGAGGGGATAATTTTCTGCCCTCTCAATCGAAGACCCAAAAGGTCCCACCCAAAGGTAGTGCTCTGGAAAACCACTTTTCAGCTCCAACTCTTTCATCCCAATTCCCAAGATGGAATAGGGTGAATAGATGGTTTCCTGACCTTTCTGATTGTAAAGTTTAAAATCGTAACGTTTCAATCGTTCTCTCAATAAAAAGCTTACGATTCGTTTCCCTAAACGAGTCCCTTTTCTTCCTAGCCATTGCAGACCAGATTGGAAAGATGTTTTTGGACTGCCCAATCCTCCAAAGAAACAAGGCGGTCCATCTGTCGTTTCAATGGCAAACTGTGTCGCCATCGTGGTAATCCAGGGAATATTCAACTGTTCCGCAACAAGTCCTCCAGAGAGGGTTATAAAGTCCGCAATCACAATATCCGGTCTATTTTCCTGCCACTCTTGCACTAATTGATCTGAAACCACATTGATCAAATCAAGGCTAGCTGACAACTGTCGATAAGCAGAAAAAAGGTTTAATTGACCTTCATTGTTGGCTACACGCTCAAACTCATCTACACAATTTTCTAAAATGGGGATCACCTGGAATCCCATCTCCTCTGCAACAGCTTTTCGTTGCGGTCCTGTAAATAATCGAATCTCATACAAGGGATCATTCAACAAGGGTGCGAGTAGATTCAGGGTTGGGAAGAGATGCCCACTTAAGGGTACTACAACCACATCAATTTTGATTTTTCTCATATGTCTAGGATAGCAAATTTTTAAAAAAAGAACTACCAAAATGATAGTTCTTTCCAATATTATTTATATGTTGGGGAATACGTCGCTTCCACTCTACTTAATCCTTAGAAGAGTTCTTTGTAGAGAGCAATGGTTTCTTCTAAAGTTGGCATAAATGGATTTCCAGGTGCACATGCATCAATCAAAGCATTCTTAGAAAGGTAGTCAAAGTCAAAGTCTTTTTCTTGTATACCGAGTTCAGTGAGTTTCTTCGGAACACCTACTGTTTCAGACAGTTTTTCAATTTCAGCAATAGCATAGTCAGCACATTCTTGGTCTGTTTTCCCCTCCACATGGAGTCCCAAAGCCTTGGCTACATTGCGGAAAGCTTCTGGTACACGCTTGGCATTTTCACGCTCTACAACTGGAAGAAGCATGGCACAGCAGACACCATGCGGCAAGTTATATACCGCACCGAGTTGGTGAGCCATAGAATGAACATAGCCCAAACCAGCATTGTTAAAGCTCATACCACCGAGGAAGATGGCATTGACCATCGCCTCACGCGCTTCAATATCTTGGCCATTTGCCACAGCACGAGGAAGATACTCCTTGATGAGTTCAATCGCTCCGATAGAGAGTTTCTTGGTCACATTATAAGCACCTGGTGTTACCAAGGCTTCGACAGCGTGAGTAAGAGCAGCCATACCTGTCGCTGCTGTCAATCCTTTCGGTTTTGAAAGCATGAGTTCTGGATCATTGACAGAGATAAGGGCAAGGCTGTTCTTATCAACCATTACCATCTTGACCTTGCGCTCTTCGTCAGTAATGACATAGTTGATGGTGATTTCTGCAGAAGTTCCAGCTGTTGTATTGATTGCAACCACTGGCAATCCTTTTTTAGCAGACTTGTGGAGACCTTCGTAGTCCTGTGGTTTTCCACCATTTGTAGCGATGATGGAAATACAGCTCGCTGCATCCTGAGGTGAGCCTCCTCCAAGACTGATGATGAAGTCACATCCATGCTCTTCCAAAGCAGCCACTCCGTCTGTGACGTTCTTGCAAGTCGGATTTGGCTCCACATCGCTAAAAATCACATATTCGATCCCTTTAGCATCTAACGGTTTTAGGACTTTGGGTAAAATATCACTACCTTCGATGAACTTATCTGTCACCAAAAGGGCCTTCTTATACCCCAGTTCCTTGATATACGGACCTACTTCATTTACAACACCTTTACCAATAAGGTTAACTGCCGGAACGTAAAATGTAGCCATATGCTTTTCCTCCTGCGCCTTTGCGCTATTTGATTATTTACTATAAGTATACGACCTTATAAGAAGTTTTACAAATATTTGTAAGCGTTTTAAGTAAAAAGTTAGTAAAGAACAGCCAGCCACTTTTTCAAGAAAAAAGCTCCAAAAAGATAGCTTTCATCTCATTGGAACTTTTACTTAATCATTATTGCTTAGTTAATACCACTCGGTCAGATGCCTCTCGGTCCATATCATCGATAATCAATTGATTACCATTAACTGCATAAATTTTGACATCATCCCCGATAATGACACGTTGATTTTCTGGCTCAAAGCTGACTTGCTTGATTTCCTTATCTCCATCTGGCTCGACTTCAGTCCATGTACCAGTTTTACCTGTTACAACAAGAGTGATTTGGTCATTCTCATCTTTTCCAGTATAGGTACCATCGATATTCGTAGGTTGAGCTACAGTAGTGTCCTGACTTGAGGACGCCTGTGGTTGACTAGCACTTGTCGCAGCGCTAGAAGATGATTCTTGTTGAGAAGATGATTGCTGAGCAGATTGCTGGGTAGGGGCTTGTGCCTTAGGTCCACAAGCTGCTAAAAGACTAAGAATTGCTAGGGAAGCAATAGAAAGTGTGAATGTTTTCGTTTTCATAGCGATTTCCTTTCTTTTGTGCCAATGTTTTGCTGGAATCGTTTCCAGATATACCTCCTACCTCAAGTATAACAACTTAAGCCTAGAAGGTCAACTAATCCCATCGCTTCCTTGCAAACTCGCTCGGACTTCCGAGATAAAGTAGAGCGAGCCCGTCACGAAAAGCAAGTCCTGATCTTTGGCCTTTTCTTCAAATTCTCTGATAAAACCGCCATAGGAAGAAATCAAATCGTAACCCGCCACATCCTTTTCATCCAGAGAGCCTTGGTAGTCAAAGCCTGTTACCTTAAGTTCCACCTCAGGCAACTGCTTAGATAGATAGCCTAACATCCCCTGATAATCCTTGCGTTTAAGTGCTCCAAAAAGGATGCGAACCTGGTAACCTTGCTGGATTTTCCCTTGGATAAACTCGACTAGACGAGTCAAGGCTGGCAGATTGTGAGCCCCATCTAGGTAGATTTGTGGACGAATCCGTTCCAATCGACCTGCCCAATGTGTCTCCTTCAAAGCCCGTCTGACAAACTCTTCTTCGACCCTTTCACCTCTTGACGCCATAAACAGAAGAAAAGTTTCTAAAGCCAAGGCGGCATTTTCTTGCTGATAAGCACCTTCTAAACCGATTTCAAGCCGTGAAAAACTTGCTAGCTTACTTGAAAAATCCCCAGCATTCAAGGTGAAGTCTCGCCCAGCTTGATAAAGTTCGACAGCTAACTCTCTCGCTTTACTTTGACAGACAAGCTCCGCTTCTGGAGTAAGCTTGGCAATGACTGCCTTCTTGCCAGCCTTGAAAATACCAGCTTTCTGCTCGGCTATTTCCTCCAGACTATCGCCCAAGGTCTCCTGATGATCTAGCCCAATCGAAGCAATAACTGCAATCTCTCCTGTTACGACATTAGTGGTATCAAGCAAACCACCAATCCCCACTTCTAGCAGAACCAGATCCACTCCCTGCTCTTTAAAGTAAAGCAAAGCAATCAGAGTCAGTAATTCAAAAAAGGACAACTGGTCATAGGTTTGCAAAAGCGTCTTTTCCATCTCCTTGACCTGCTCCGCCAAACGGATAAAATCTGCATCAGCAATCGGTTGTCCACTGATACAGATTCGATCATGGATACTGATGATATGAGGAGAGGTAAAAGTACCAACTTTTTTACCATGAGCAACAAACAACTCCCTCATAAAGGCAATAGTTGACCCTTTACCGTTAGTCCCTGTTACATGGATAATGGGATAAGTCTTCTCAGGATTCCCTAGCAAATCCACTGCTCGTTGCATTCGTCCAAGTCCAGATCTAAAGTTTAAACCAATCCGACTATGGAGCCATTCTTCTACTTCAAACATACATCTCCTTAACAAAATCCAATCAACTATCGCACCAAAGTATGACTGCAAATAAAAAACGAGACCGAGACAAAAATCCCAACCTCTTACCTGGTTAGCTAATCACTAGCTACTATAAATTTCAACGTAGGCTAAAAACATCCACTGGATGTTCCTGCTTTTTCTTATTTCTAGAAGCAGGGGTAAAAATGTTCACTGAACATACCAGCTCTCTCTTATTTCAGGGAGCTGGGCTAAAAACGTCCCCCGGACGTTTTTACTCCTCCATAAAGCTGTTGAAGACTTCTTCAATCATGTTCCATTCGTCTTCTGAGTCTTCTGGAATTGGTTGTAATTCGCCTTCTGTTCCATCTTCATTTTCAGTGAATGAGTAAGCTTGGATTTCAACCTCGCCGTTTTCGTCTTCTTCTGCGTTAACTGGTACTAGAAGAACATAGTTTTTCCCAAATTCTTCTTTCCCATCGATGGTCAAAAGAATTTCAAACAAGGTTTCATTTCCTTGCTCATCTACTAGTGTAATCAATTCACGTTCTTCGTGGTCGTGGTTGTGATCGTGTGACATAGTTTCTCCTCTGTCTTAAAATTTTCTATCTAAATAATTTTGCAAAATCAGCTGAGCAGCCAACTTATCAATAACTTTCTTGCGCTTGTTGCGACTGATATCTGCTTGTTCAATCAACATACGTTCCGCAGCGACAGTCGTCAAACGCTCATCTTGATAGTCTACTGGTAAATCAAAAAGTTCCTCTAATTTTGCTCCGTAGGCTTGACTAGCTTCTACGCGTGGACCGCTGGTATTGTTCATGTTTTTAGGCAGACCTACTACAAAGCGTTCCACTTTATAGTTGTCAACCAATTCCTTGATACGGTCAAAACCAAACTGGCCCTGATCCTCATTAATCTGGATGATTTCAAGTCCTTGAGCAGTGAAGCCCAGTGGATCGCTAATGGCAACTCCCACTGTTTTTGAACCGACGTCCAATCCCATAATTCTCATAGATTATAGATCGACTCCTTGTCCTTTAAGGTAATAGCGTACCAATTCTTCAACAATTTCATCACGCTCATACTTACGGATTTGATTTCGTGCATTGTTATAACGAGGAACGTAGGCAGGGTCTCCACTCAATACATAACCGACGATCTGGTTAATCGGATTGTAGCCCTTGTCATTCAACGAAGCATAGACATCTGTCAACGTTTCGCTAATTTCTTTCTTATTGGAATCATCCAATTTAAACCGTACAGTTTCTTCAGTAAATCCCATTCTAACACCCTCTTTCCTTAGAATAGTACTATTATAGCACATTCCCTGACGTTCTACAAATAAGTCAGTCTATTTATTTGGATTTTCTATTGTTCTGTCGCCCCATTTGCCACTCTGTCAGCAATATATTGGCTAGGTTCGTTTTTTAAGAGATTTTCAAGACCGATATTTTTTAAATATTCTATCTGAGATGCCTTTTTGATATCCAAAACTTGAAAATCATAAGTCGTTGTAGTCTGGATTTCTGTCTCGCTGAGTAGCTTGGTTTCCAGTGTAAATCCTGCTAGTTTGCGTGCCTCTTGGATGGTCTCATCCTTCTCTTCAGCTTCTTGAAGCGCTTTTTGCGTCTCCTCTAAGCCATTTTCAGAGATAAAGTTCTTGAGTTCATCCCCAACAGGTCGTTTTTGCTGGATGGTTAAGGTTAAAAACTGATTGCCTTTATAAGTAATCGTTTGAGTCTGTTGCGTCCCATTTTCCGACTTTGGCATCAGCAGTGTCTTGGTGATCACCGTATTTTTTTCGGCATTATCCAAAACAGGAAGGTTGGATTGGAGAGGTTCAGACTCCGATGTCGAAGGAGAGGTCGCCTCCTTTTTTTGCCCACACCCAGCAAGTAAAAAGAAGAGGGCCAAACTAGCAATTAGTAACTTTTTCATAATTCCTCACATGATTTTTGAAAAAAGAGCAAACAAGGCCAGGAGTCACTCCCAGCCTTGATGTTTTATAGAGCTGCACGTAGACGTGCTTCTGCATTTTCTACATTACGGACAGAGCGTGGCAAGAAGGCACGGATATCATCTTCTTTATAGCCGACTTGCAGGCGCTTCTCGTCAACGAGAATCGGACTCTTTAAGATCCGTGGTGTTTCCATGATTAAGTTGAGCACTTCATTGACACTCAAATCCTCGATGTCAACTCCAAGTGCCTTAGCGTAGCGGTTTTTTGACGAAACGATACTGGCAATTCCATTATCTGTTTTCGTGAGAATATCTAATAACTCTTCTCTTGTAATTCCTTCTTTACCGAGATTTTGTTCTTTATAACTTAACTGGTGGGCATTGAGCCAGGTTTTCGCTTTTTTACAGCTAGTACAACTTGAGACTGTATAAATTTTGATCATGTACCTACCCCTTTCGCTACATGTTATTATCAGTTTAGTCTATTATACCATAAAAAGCATCCGACTTGCGACCTATTTTTAAAAAAATTTAACTTTTTTCGCGATTTTCGTACTTTTTTCTTGACAAATTCAATTTATAACCAACTTCTAAATTTTTTGATATAGATTCGTTTCACAACTGTAACACTTATCATATAAAGAATAATTATTAAAAGCAAAAAGAGGAAATAAATTGGTTTCAAAGGGGTTAAACGAAGGAGGTTAGCAATTGCAGAATAGGGAAGGAAGGTCACAAAACTGGCTGCTAGCAAGGTTGTCCCAAGAACCAACCATGACGGACGGCTTTGTAAGAAAGGGAGTTTTGCTGAACGAAGCATATGGATGACCATGGTTTGGGACCACATGGATTCAATGAACCAACCTGTCTGGAACAGGATGATAAAGCCCGTTGCAGACTCTGCTCCGTGAACATAAGCATGACCTGTCGTCATTGGGACAATGACAAAATAGAGCAAGATAAAGGTCAAAATATCAAAGGCAGAAGAAATCGGACCCATCCAAATCATAAAGCGAGTAATGAACTTGGCTTCCCACTTATGAGGATGCTTCAAAAAGTCTTCATCCACATTATCAAATGGCAAGGCGATGCAAGAAAGGTCATAGACTAGGTTTAACACAATCAAGTGAATCGGAGCCATAGGGAGGAAAGGTAAAAAGATACCAGACACTAAGAGTGAAAGAATATTCCCGAAATTAGAGCTGACCGTCATCTTGATATATTTGGTCATATTGGCATAGACTTTGCGTCCTTCAACTAGACCTTTTTCAAGCACCATCAAATCCTTATCCAGCAAAATGACATCAGCTGTCTCTTTGGCAATATCTACTGCTGTATCAACAGAAATCCCCACATCTGCTACTTTCATAGAAGGGGCATCATTGATCCCATCTCCCATATAGCCGACACAGTGTCCATTAGATTTAATTTGTAAAATGATTCGTGCTTTTTGATCCGGAGAGAGTTTGGCAAAGACCGTCACCTTCTCAACTGCTTGGGACAACTCTTCGTCCGTCATGGCATCAATATCAGAACCCAACAAGATTTGATCAACGTCTAAACCAACTTTTTCGCATACTGCTTGGGTTACCTTCTCATTATCCCCAGTCAAGATCTTGGTTTGAACACCATACTCTAATAAAGCTTGGATAGCAGGGGCTGCAGATGGTTTTGGTGGATCTAGGAAGGCAAGGTATCCTGTTAGAATCATCTCCTTTTCATCTTCAACAGAGTAAGCAAAACCTTCCTTTAAGCCTGTTTTATAGGCGACTCCCAAGACTCGTAAGCCCTGTTGATTGAGTTGGTCCACTTCTTTTAAGATTTCCACTCGGATATCATCCGTCAGAGGGCTAATCTGACCTTGATATTCCACATAGGTTGAAATCGCAAGCATTTCCTCTAGGGCACCCTTGGTTACCAAACTAACAACTTCGTTCTCATCCTTGACGATGACACTCATCCGTCTGCGTTCAAAATCAAAAGGCAATTCATCTATTTTTTGAAAGGTTTGATCTAGATTTTGCAAGAGTGCATGTTCTTTGGCTTCTTTTTCCGTACGTTTAATGATCGCTCTGTCCATTAAATTTTTCAAACCAGTTTGAAAATAGGAATTGAGATAGGCACGTCTCAACACAGATAAATCCAAATCTCCATGTATATCCAAAGGATATTCAAGGACAATTTCGTCTTGGGTAAGGGTTCCAGTTTTATCCGTACACAGGATATCAATAGCACCTAGATCTTGTATGGCATTGAGTTTTTTGATGACGACTTTTTCCTTGGCCATGATAATGGAGCCTTTTGCTAGACTGGCCGTGATGATCATGGGAAGCATCTCAGGTGTAAGCCCGACACCCACGCTCAAAGCAAATACGCCAGCCTCTAACCAATCTCCATCCGTCAAACCATTGGAAAGAAATACGATGGGAACCATGACCAACATCAAACGGATTAAAACCCAGGAGATACTGTTCATATCCCGTTCGAAAGAGGTAGGCTCGTCATAAGTATTGAGAGTCTGCTCTATTTCCCCCATCATGGTGTCATCACCAACTGCTAGAATCAAAGCCTTGGCACTTCCTGATATCACGTTGGTTCCCATAAAGGCGAGCGCTTCTGCTTCTAGCAGACTATTAAAATTTGACTGACTCATTTTTGACAAAGCCAATTTTTCAACCGAATCACTTTCACCTGTCAAGCCAGACTGTTGAACAAAGAAATCACGTGATTCAATCAAAAGGAGGTCTGCCGGAATCATATCTCCAGCACTCAATTTGACTATATCTCCAACGACCAAATCTTCAATTGCGATCTCTAAACTCTGGCCTTCGCGAATAACCGTAGCTGTATTCACAATCATTTTTGAAAGATTGGTCGCAGCTTTGTCACTTCGCAGTTCTTGGACAAATCGAATGCCACCAGAAATGAGGACTAGGACAACGATGATGATAGAGGTCGTCGGATCTTCTTGTCCAGGCTTCGCCAACCAGACATTGGTCACCATGGAGATCATAGCGATGACCAGGAGGATGATTGTAAATGGATTGATAATAGATTCGTAAATCTTTTTAAGGATACTGTCTTCTTGACCCTTGGTGATGGTGTTTTCGCCATATAAATCACGATTCTTTTCTATCTGTTCCTCAGTTAAGCCTGTTAGACTTGTCTTATAAAAAGATAGAGTTTCGTTTAAAGGTGTGCGAATAGCTGTTGCTAATCTTTCTTTTGTAGTTTTCATTGGTTTCTCCTATCTGTATGAATGATGTGTTTCATACACAGAGACCAATCACTTTATAAGGGCAGAACGACACAAATCAGCGATTGGCTGTGTATGTGCGGTTCTGGGTGGTCGTCAATTTGCATCGTCTGTCTCCTTTCCCTGTTCTAAAACAGTAGAAAATCCTGCCATAAAATGGCAGGATTAAAAAACTAATTATCTGTTTTTTCGTTCAAGCTTTAACTCTATAGGGCAATGAAATGAGCTTAGTCTTGGCCTTCGCGACCAGGACTGTTGACCAACGAGTAGTGTCTCCACTGCTTTGCGGTAGTCATCCGTATCCCTATGGTAGCCTCACCTACCGTTTTCGTCTATCAGTATAAACCTTTAAAATATAAAAGTCAATGATTTATCTCATTTTTTAGATAACAATCAATTCTTTTGGAGCAAGTGTCAATAACTCACAACCATTATCTGTAATCAGGATATCATCTTCAATACGAACGCCGTATTTTCCTTCAATATAAATACCTGGTTCATCAGTCAAGACCATACCAGATTTAATGACTTCTTTGGAAGTTTGGCTAAAGTAGGGTTCTTCGTGGATGTCCAGTCCGATACCGTGTCCGATACCATGTGTAAAGTATTCTCCATAGCCTGCTTCCACAATGATATCACGAGGAATTTTGTCAAAGTCACGGAAACCTAGACCTGCCTTGGCTTGGTCAATCAGAGTTTGGTTGGCTTTCAAAACTGTGTTGTAGATTTCTGCTTGCTCGTCACTGACATGGCCTAGATAGATGGTACGTGTCATATCGCTGACATAGTGGTCGTAGAGACAGCCGAAGTCCATGGTGATGGCTTCTCCCAGCTCTACGGGTTTATGCATAGGATGGGCATGTGGTTTAGAAGAGTTGATACCACTCGCTAAAATGGTATCAAAAGACAAACCTGCCGCTCCTAACTCACGCATACGGAAATCAAGGAAGTTGGCAATTTCGATCTCAGTTTTTCCAGGTTTGATAAAGTCAAGCGCATCGCGAAAAGCTTGGTCTGAGATGGAACAAGCCTTGCGAATAGTCGCAATCTCCTTTTCATCCTTAATCATTCGAAGTGCTTCAACAAACTGAGTCTGAGGAAGCAAGTCAAGCCCTTCAAAGGCTGCCTGCATACGGTGGTAATAAGAGACCGAAATCTCGTCCTCAAAACCGATACGAGACAAGCCCATATCCTTAACAATGCCTGCAATAACAGCCAATTCATCGCGGTCAGCCACAATCTCAAAATCTGTTACTTCTTGCTTAGCTGCAATGATATAGCGAGAGTCTGTCACCAAGACCTGACGGTCACGGCTGATGAAGACTGTTCCATTCGAGCCCCAAAATCCTGTCAAATAGTAGACATTTTTAAGGTTGTTGATGATCATTCCATCTAGTTCTTTTTCTTGCATTTTAGCTAGAAATGCTTGTACACGTTTATTCATGATGTAACTTTCCTTTCAAATAGTGTCCTGTGTAGCTGGCTTCATTAGCCGCTACTTCTTCTGGAGTTCCTGTTGCGATGATGGTTCCACCACCGACACCGCCCTCAGGTCCCAAGTCGATGATATGGTCTGCAGTCTTAATCACATCTAGATTGTGCTCGATAACGAGAACTGTATTGCCATCATCTACAAAACGTGCTAAAACCTTGAGCAGACGGGCGATATCCTCGGTATGAAGTCCTGTCGTCGGCTCATCCAGAATGTAGAAGGACTTACCTGTCGAGCGTTTGTGGAGCTCACTGGCCAACTTCATACGTTGAGCTTCTCCTCCAGAGAGGGTAGTAGCTGGTTGTCCTAAGGTCACATAGCCCAGCCCTACATCCTTGATGGTCTGAAGTTTGCGTTGAATCTTAGGAATGTGTTGGAAGAATTCCACCGCATCGTTGACGGTCATATCCAAGACCTGCGAGATATTCTTTTCCTTATAGTGGACTTCTAGGGTTTCACTGTTGTAGCGAGTCCCATGGCAAACTTCACAGGCCACATAAACATCTGGCAAGAAGTGCATCTCAATCTTGATGATCCCGTCACCCGAGCAGGCTTCACAACGGCCTCCCTTGACGTTGAAACTGAAACGGCCCTTCTTGTAGCCTCGTATCTTAGCTTCATTTGTCTGGGCAAAGAGGTCACGTATATCGTCAAAAACTCCCGTATAGGTAGCTGGGTTGGACCTCGGCGTCCGTCCGATCGGGCTCTGGTCAATGTCAATCAAGCGGTCTACATGCTCAATCCCTGTAATCGTTTTAAACTTACCAGGTTTGTCTGAATTGCGGTTGAGCTTCTGCGCAATGGCTTTTTTGAGGATGCTGTTGATCAAGGTCGACTTCCCTGAACCTGACACCCCTGTCACTGCGATGAATTTTCCTAATGGAAAGCGAGCGGTAATATTTTGCAAGTTGTTCTCACGCGCTCCTGTCACTTCGATAAAGCGACCATTTCCGGCACGGCGCTCAGCCGGTACTGGAATGGCACGTTTACCTGACAAGTACTGGCCTGTAATAGACTTACTGTTACGGGCCACCTGCTTGGGTGTTCCTGCAGCAACAATCTCGCCACCAAAAACACCGGCACCGGGACCAACGTCAATCAGATAATCCGCCTCGCGCATGGTATCTTCATCGTGTTCCACCACGATGAGAGTATTGCCCAAGTCACGCATCTTTTTCAGACTAGCAATCAGGCGGTCATTGTCCCTCTGGTGAAGACCAATGGACGGCTCATCCAGGATATAAAGGACACCTGAGAGGTTGGAACCAATCTGGGTTGCCAAGCGAATACGCTGACTTTCCCCGCCTGAAAGGGTTCCTGCTGATCGAGATAGGGTCAGATAGTTTAGACCCACGTTATTAAGGAAGGTCAAACGATCCTTGATTTCCTTGAGAATAGGACGGGCAATGATGGCTTCATTTTCAGACAAGGTCAGCTGGCTCACCAAAGCCAAGTGATCGGCGATTGAGAGGTCTGAAATCTCTCCGATATGTGGTCCTTGCTCCCCACCTACACGAACAGACAAGGCCTGGTCATTGAGACGGTAGCCGTGGCAAGTTCCGCAGGTCAGCTCATTCATGTAGAGACACATCTGGGTACGGGTGTAGTCACTATTCGTCTCGTGGTAGCGACGTTTGATATTAGTGACAACTCCCTCAAAAGGAATGTCAATATCCCGCACACCGCCAAATTCATTCTCATAGTGGAAATGAAATTCCTTGCCATCTGAACCGAAAAGAATCAAGTTTTTATCTTCTTCTGATAACTCCTCAAAAGGCTTATCCATATCCACTCCAAAGGCTGTCATGGCCTGTTCCAGCATATTGGGATAGTAGTTAGATGAGATAGGATTCCAAGGTGCTAGCGCCCCTTCACGAAGTGTCTTGCTGGCATCTGGCACTACCAAATCAGTATCCACCTCCAGCTTGATTCCCAAACCATCACACTCACTACAAGAACCAAAAGGTGCATTGAAGGAGAAAAGACGAGGCTCTAACTCTGGGACGGTAAAACCACAAACTGGACATGCATAATGCTCTGAAAAGAGTAACTCGGAGCCATCCATAGTATCAATGACCACATAGCCTTCTGCAATCCGAAGAGCCGCCTCAACGGAGTCAAAGAGACGACTACGAATGCCCTCCTTGATGACAATACGGTCAACCACGACATCAATATTGTGTTGCTTGCTCTTGGACAACTCTGGCACTTCGGTCACATCATAGACTTCCCCATCCACACGGACACGAACATAACCGTCTTTCTGAACCTTCTCGATAACACTTTTATGTTGGCCTTTTTTCTTACGAATGACAGGGGCCAAGATTTGCAAACGTTGGCGTTCTGGCAGCTCCAAAACCTTATCCACAATTTGCTCCACAGAAGAAGCCTTGATAGCCCCATGCCCGTTGATACAGTAAGGCGTCCCCACACGTGCGTAGAGGAGACGTAAATAATCATTGATTTCAGTCGTGGTTCCCACGGTCGAACGAGGGTTTTTGCTGGTGGTTTTCTGGTCGATGGAAATAGCTGGGCTGAGACCATCAATAGCATCCACATCTGGTTTTTCCATATTGCCCAAAAACTGGCGAGCGTAGGCTGACAAACTCTCCACATAACGACGTTGGCCCTCAGCATAGAGGGTATCAAAGGCCAGACTGGATTTCCCAGAACCTGACAAACCAGTCACAACAACTAGCTTGTCTCTTGGAATCTCCACATCGATATTTTTTAAGTTATGGGCACGAGCCCCATGAATCACAATTTTATCTTGCATCTTTGTTCTTTCTAGTCCATTATTGCTTTCCATTATACCAAAAAATGTGAAATTCTATTACCCAAAAAGCTGTTTTTGTAGTATAATAGTACGGTGCAAAAAATGAATCACTGAAATAGTAGGAAAGGATAGGGGATATGAAACAAGTTTTTCTCTCAACAACGACTGAATTTAAAGAGATCGACACGCTTGAACCGGGTACTTGGATCAACCTCGTCAATCCTACACAAAATGAGTCGTTGGAAATTGCTAATGCCTTTGACATTGATATCGCCGACCTTCGAGCACCGCTTGATGCGGAAGAAATGTCTCGTATTACGATTGAAGACGAGTATACTTTGATCATCGTTGACGTCCCCATCACAGAGGAGAGAAACAACCGCACCTACTATGTAACAATTCCGCTGGGGATTATCATCACCGAGGAAACCATTATCACCACCTGCTTGGAATCCCTCCCAGTTCTCGATGTCTTCATCAACCGCAAGCTGCGTAACTTCTACACTTTCATGCGGTCACGCTTTATCTTTCAACTCCTTTATCGCAATGCTGAGCTTTACCTGACTGCCCTTCGTTCGATTGACCGTAAGAGTGAACAAATTGAAAGTCAACTTCACAAGTCTACTCGAAACGAAGAGCTGATCGAGCTCATGGAATTGGAAAAGACCATCGTCTATTTCAAGGCCTCACTTAAGACGAACGAGCGCGTGATCAAGAAATTGACCAGCGCAACCAGCAATATCAAGAAATACCTAGAAGACGAAGACCTACTCGAAGACACCCTGATTGAAACCCAACAGGCCATCGAGATGGCAGATATCTATGGAAACGTCCTTCACTCTATGACAGAGACCTTTGCCTCTATCATTTCCAACAACCAGAACAACATCATGAAAACCCTGGCTCTCGTGACCATTGTCATGTCTATCCCAACCATGATCTTCTCAGCCTACGGGATGAACTTCAAGGATAATGAAATCCCTTTGAACGGTGAACCACACGCCTTCTGGTTAATCGTCTTTATCGCCTTTGCTATGAGTGTTTCGCTCACTCTCTATCTCATCCATAAAAAATGGTTCTAAGAGGAATCCCTATGTCTCAGATTGATTTACAAAAACTAACCAAGAAAAACCAAGAGTTTATCCACATCGCTACCCAACAATTCATCAAAGATGGTAAAACAGACGCTGAAATCAAGGCTGTCTTTGAGGAAGTCATTCCTAAAATCCTTGAAGAACAAGCCAAAGGAACGACTGCTCGCTCCCTCTACGGGGCTCCAACCCACTGGGCTCATAGCTTCACCGTCAAGGAGCAATATGAAAAAGAGCATCCAAAAGAAAATGACGATCCAAAACTCATGATTATGGACTCAGCCCTTTTCATCACCAGCCTCTTTGCATTGATTAGCGCCCTGACTACCTTCTTCTCTACAGATCAGGCTATTGGTTATGGGTTGATTACCCTCTTGTTGGTTGGACTTGTAGGAGGACTTGCCTTCTACTTGATGTACTACTTTGTCTACCAGTACTATGGACCAGACACAGACCGTAGCCAACGTCCTCCATTCTGGAAATCCATCCTAGTAATTTTGGCCTCTATGGTCCTTTGGTTGGTTGTCTTCTTTGCAACAAGCTTCCTACCAGCCAACCTCAATCCAGTCCTTGCTCCATTGCCTTTGGCTATCCTGGGAGCTGCCCTTCTCGCCCTTCGCTTCTATCTCAAGAAACGTTTCAATATTCGAAGCGCGAGCGCAGGTCCATCACGTTACTAATAAAATAAATAAGCAACTGCACAGACAGTTGCTTTTTCACTTGCTTTCTTGAGATTCAATAGAACTTCTGAGTCTCATTCTTGTAGTTTTCTCTCATCTTTTGTGATAAAATAGGCTCAATCTATTTCTAGGAGGATGAGATATGATTTCTACTATTGGTATCGTTAGTTTGTCTAGCGGTGTTATCGGAGAAGATTTTGTCAAACACGAAGTCGATTTGGGTCTCCAACGTCTCAAGGATTTGGGACTCAATCCTGTCTTTTTGCCCCATTCGCTAAAAGGATTAGACTTTAGCAAGGACCATCCGGAGGCACGTGCAGAGGATTTGATGCAGGCCTTTTCGGACGATAGCATCGACATGATCCTATGCGCCATCGGTGGGGATGATACCTATCGCTTGCTACCTTATCTTTTTGAAAACGACCAGCTTCAAAAGGTTATCAAGCCAAAGATGTTTCTTGGCTTCTCGGATACCACTATGAACCACCTTATGTTGCACAAACTAGGGGTCAAGACTTTTTATGGGCAATCCTTTCTAGCAGACATTTGTGAATTGGACAAGGAGATGTTGCCCTATAGCTTTCACTACTTTAAAGAACTGATCGAGACTGGGAGAATCTCAGAAATCCACCCTAGCGACGTTTGGTATGAGGAACGAACTGATTTTAGTCCCAAGGCTCTGGGAACAGCTCGTATCAGTCATGTAAATACAGGCTTTGATTTGTTGCAAGGAAATGCTCAGTTTGAGGGAGAAATTCTCGGTGGTTGCCTTGAGTCCCTCTATGATATCTTTGACAATTCTCGATACGCAGACAGCACGGACCTCTGCCAAGAGTACCGACTCTTCCCTGACTTATGTGACTGGGAAGGAAAGATTCTCTTGCTAGAAACAAGCGAAGAAAAGCCTGAACCTGATGATTTCAAAAAAATGTTGCGGACTTTAAAGGACACGGGGATATTTGGGGTTATCAGTGGACTCTTGGTCGGAAAGCCAATGGATGAAACCTTCTATGACGACTATAAGGAAGCACTATTGGATATCATTGATAACAATATCCCGATTGTCTATAATCTGAATGTCGGTCACGCAACTCCAAGAGCCATTGTGCCCTTTGGCGTTCACGCTTATGTGGATACACAGAAGCAAGTCATTCGCTTTGACGATAACAAAAAATAAACAATTTCTCCATTTTTGTGCTTTGGTATTGATTTTCGTTACAATTTGTGTCTGAATTTATTGCATTTTGCTTATTTCTATGATATCTTTTTAAAGGAGGTGTATATGACTAAACAAAAAATAAATCAAATTGTCGGTTCAATTGGAGCCTTTATCGGGATTGTTGTATTTATCGCCTACATCCCACAAATTTTTGCCAATTTACAAGGCAACAAAGCTCAACCATTCCAGCCTTTATCCGCAGCAGTATCTTGTTTAATTTGGGTTATTTACGGATGGACAAAAGAGCCTAAGAAGGATTGGATACTAATTATTCCAAACTCAGCTGGTGTTGTCTTAGGTGGACTGACATTTCTTACTGCACTATAAAAGTTACTAGCATATAATAATCAAAAAGCTGAGATAATTTTCTCAGCTTTTTCTATTTTCTCAGATAGTTAGACGCTTGGACTCACTAATTTCCGTTTTTCCACTCGCAATCATTCTCGTGGTCATCAACCAGGCCTGCCGCCTGTAGAAAAGACAAAACTGCGACTGGACCTGTGAACTTGAAGCCTTGTTTTTTGAGATCTTGAGACAACTTTTCAGACAAGGCTGTTTTAGCAGGTGCTAGGTGATAGTCAGGAACATCATTCACGATCGTTTTTCCCTCAACAAAGGACCAGAGATAAGCGTCAAAAGAGCCGTAGGTTTTCTGGACTTGCAAAAATGCTTGGGCGTTGGCACGTGTCGCAAAGAGCTTGGAACGATTTCGAATGATGGCTGGATTCTCTAACAAGGCTTCCAACTCGCCATCTGTCATTTCCGCGACTGCCTGAATTTGATAGCCATGAAATGCTTCTCGGAAAGCTTGGCGTTTGTTGAGTACCGTTTCCCAAGATAGACCCGACTGGTAAGTTTCCAAACAAAGCAACTCAAAAAGAGCACGATCATCATGAAGGGGTTGGCCCCACTCTTCATCATGATAGGCTACATATAAAGGGTTGTTCATTTTAACCCAACCACAGCGTTTTGTCATAAAAATCTCCTATTTCACCAACATCTTAAGGGCCGACTTGATATAGTTCTCAGCTGTATCTGTCGTTCCTTCAAAGAATTTCTTGATTTTCTTGAGCTCAGTCGCCTTGTAGCCCAGTGCCAACATGGCTTCCATAGCTTCTTCCAGTTCTTGGTTTTCAACGCTGGTTTGCACTGCTACCTTGGCAGGAAGGTCATCACTAGCCACAACTACCTTTCCTTCCAAGTCCAGCACCATCTGCTGGGCAGTTTTCTTACCGATTTTAGGGAACTTGGTCAAGTAGGTGATGTTCTTAGTCTCGATCGCCTGAACCAAGCCAGCATTGTCATCGGCAGCGATAATAGCAAGAGCTGACACAGGACCAATCCCAGAAACCGAAATCAGACTAAGAAAGAGTTTTTTCTCATCTTCTGATCGAAAACCGTAGAGCAGATGCGCGTCCTCACGGACAACTTGGTGCACATAAATTTGAGTTTCTTGATTGACCTGACCTGAGTAAGCATAGGGATTGGCTACATGCAAGATATAACCGATACCATTTGTCTCTAGGACAATGTATTTAGCAGTGATTTTGGTAATGATTCCTTTTAGATATTCGTACATAGTTTTTCTCCATTATTTTGCCTATCTAGTATATCATATTTCTCTAAGACAGACTGCAACAAAAGGTGCAACCTCTGGTTGACAAATAGTACAGGAGATTGTATTCTCATTATAAGTAAAAATTGTTAGGATAGAGGTAGAAAAAGGAGGATAGAATGATGAAACTCACAGAAAAACTATTTGAGCTCAGAAAGGAAAAAGGTTGGTCCCAGGAAAAGCTAGCAGAACAAATCAATGTTTCTCGGCAAAGCATCTCAAAATGGGAGTCTGGTCAAGTCCTTCCAGAAATCGAAAAAATCATTGAATTAAGCAAGATTTTCCAAGTAACAACTGACTATCTACTTCTGGATGAAAACTCTGAAAAAGGTTCCACAGCAGTGACCTTGGAGGAAGACAAGGACAAATACTATAAAGAGGTTAAATCCTATGGTCTCTGGCAAGTGATTTATATTTTCGTCTTGGCTCTGGCTATCTATCTCTTTTTAGCCGGTTCTAGTTTCCCAGCCGAATTCACCGCCTGGATTTGGCTGACCTTAGTTCTTTTGATTGCTTCAGCAATTGCGATCAACAAGACTCTCAAAACCAAACAACGTTATCTTGATAAGGTGATTGGTCTTGAGAATCCTTCGAACCAAGACGACTCTACAAAATCTTGAATCACCTAATTCCGTTTTCGCAATATTTTTTAGAACTGGTCTTGTCAAGCAAGTGTAAACTTCGTGTCAAGCTATCCATGTCCAATCAAGTTCCCACTTTAGAAAAACTAAAAAGCCTTGTTCAAAAGGAACAAAGGCTTTTTGTGTTCTTAATATTCCCCCAACTCACGAAGACTCGTATGATTTTCCTGAATGCGTCGAAACATTTTTTCCATATCTGACTTGGTGAAATGCACCAAAACAGGACGTCCGTGGGGGCAGTTATAGGGGTTGTCGCATTGAGAGAGCTGATAAAGGAGTTGTCTGGCTGAATGGTCATCGATACGATGGTTAGCCTTGATAGACCGCTTGCAGGACATCATGATGGCTAGCTCTGCTCGGTATTTCTTGATCGAAACTTCCTTGGTCAAGAGCAGCATGTCACACATTTCATAGATACCAGACTCGATTTCTTCCTCTGCCATCCAAATAGGATGTTCACGTAGGATAAATTGATTTTCTCCGTACTCTGCTAGAAAGACACCCACTTCCTCTAAGAGAGGCATTCTTTCCCTGAGACGAAGGGCATCATCTGCTGGGAATTCAAAGATGTAGGGCACTAGGAGTTGTTGCTGGCTCTGGTCAACATTACCTATGCTTTCACGGTATTCCTCATACTTGACCCGTTCCTGGGCTGCATGTTGGTCTATAATGTAGAGGCCATCTCGCCCTTGGGCAAAAAGATAGGTCCCGTGCATTTGTCCGAAAAACTCCAACTCTGGGAAGCTGGATGCTTCTTCTCGCTCCAGCTTGTCATAAGCCTTATCGAGGCTAGCAAGATCTAACTCTGGATGGTCTAGTTGGTCGTAGTTAGCAGGCTTTCTCTCCGCAAAATGCAGTTTTGCGGGCTTGGTTAGCTGGTCCAAGGTTTCCTTGGCAAACAGGGTTAGGTCCCTACCTTCCTCAGTTAATTCAACCTGATGATCAGCCACCTCAGCTTGACAAGGTCTTGAGAGTTCTGTTTTTTCATAGTAGAGCGTATTTTCTTTGAGTGGGAGAATGGTCTGTTCTACCTTTTGACGATTGCGCACGGTAGATTTGGCAAGATTTTCCAAGGCATCAGGTATCAAGGTCTGTTCCTTCAGACTCTTTGCGATAGCCTCTGAAACCAGCGTCATCAGCTCTCTTTCCTTAGAAATCCGCACTTCTTGTTTGGTTGGATGCACATTGACATCAGCTAGATAGGGATCAATATGGATGTGAATGACAGCCAGTGGAAAACGGCCCACCATAAGCTTGCTTCCGTAACCATCCAAAATAGCACGATTGAGCAAGAAGTTCTTGATATAACGACCATTGATGAAGAGGCTGATATAGTTGCGATTAGCCCGAGTCAACTCAGGCAGAGACACAAAACCTGTAATTTCGAAATCTAAGTCCGAGTTTTCAATGGCAATCATCTTCTTAGCACTCGCCAAACCATAAATCCCTGCAATGGCTTGACGCAGTTGACCAGTTCCAGCTGTTCGTGTCATTTCTTTGCCATCACTAATCAAGCTAAAAGAAATCTCAGGATGAGCCAAGCCCAGACGGTTGACAATATCAATGATATGAGACAACTCCGCCTGCTGGCTCTTCATATACTTGAGACGGGCAGGCGTGTTGAAAAAGAGGTCCTCTACACAAACCTTGGTCCCCACAGGGCTAGTCGCTGGGATGATTTCTTCTACTTCACCCCCACGCGCAACGAGCTTGGTCCCATGACTCGCACCATCCACCGCCGTCAACAAAGTCAAGACACTGACAGAAGCGATAGAAGGCAGGGCTTCACCTCGAAATCCGAGCGTTCGAATCCGAAAGAGGTCTGCTTGATTTTTTATCTTACTGGTCGCATGTCGACGCAAGGCCAATTCCACCTCATCGTGGGCAATTCCATGACCATTATCGGTGATTTGAATTTTCTTGAGGCCAGCTTCCTCAATCTCGATGATAATCTGACTAGAACCCGCATCAATGGCATTTTCTACCAACTCTTTAACCACACTGGCAGGACGTTCAATGACCTCTCCTGCCGCGATCTGGTTTGCCAGCACCTCTGGCAATTCAATAATATGAGACATCTTTCAGCCCCTTTCTGTATCTATTTTCCTAGAAATTGATTAGTGCTATTATACCATATTTCAGATACTATCAGAAAAAGCAAATACCACATAGACTCCAAATCTCTCCACATAGACAAAAGCTCTTGCCATGGGTCGTAAAATAGTGTTTAATAAAGGTGTACAGGAAGTAATCACAATTTTGTATGAAAGACAAGGAGGGAAATTTATGAAAGTAGAACTACAGATTAATGAGACTTACGAGGAGGAAAAGCTGATTGTCCAAACACCTCAGCCGACCGAAAAAGTCCAGAAAGTCATCGAATTCGCAGAAAATCTTGACCAAAAAGAAACAATCAAAGGAAAGATTGATGATCGGGTCTATCTAATTAAGATTGGTAAGATACAGCGCTTCTATATCGAGAATCGGAAGATTCTAGCAGAAACGGCAAGTCATACCTACGCCATTGATTTACGGCTCTATCAAGTTCTTGAAATTCTGCCGACCACTTTTATCCAAATTTCCCAATCAGAAATCATTAATATCGACTCGATCTCTCATCTCAAGCTCACTCCCAACGGTCTGATAGAAATCTGTCTAAAAAATGAAAGCTTCACCTACTCATCTCGCCGTTACCTAAAAACCATCAAGGAGAAATTAGAACTATGAAAAAACAAATCTTTCACGACGCAGCCGCTGGCGTTCTTATCGGCCTCATCCTTTCTATCATCTTTTCATTCATTTATTCCCCAAATACCTACGCCCCACTGAGTCCCGATTCTCTGATTGGCCAAGTGATGGTGCAACATCAGGTTCACGGTTCCCTGGTCTTGCTCTACTGTATGGTCATCTGGTCAGCTATCGGCGTTCTCTTTAGCTTTGGCGGTCGCTTATTCAATCGTGACTGGAGCTTACTCCGTGCGACGCTTTCCCATTTCTTCCTCATGCTGGCTGGCTTTGTCCCACTGGCAACTCTAGCTGGTTGGTTCCCCTTCCACTGGATTTTCTATCTCCAACTCATTCCGGAGTTTGCGATTGTCTACCTTATCATCTGGACTATCCTCTATAAAAGAGAAGCCAAAAAAGTGGACCACATCAATCAACTCTTGTCCCATAAACAGTAATAGAGAAAAACCCACTCACAAATGAATGAGTGGGATTCTTTTTATAACTTTTGTTTGAACTCTACTAAGACATTCATAGCCTGCATAGGAGTCATGTTGTAAACATCCAGTTTAGCCAATTCTGCTAGGATAGGATGTTCTTCAGGCGCATCAAAGAGAGAAATCTGTTCCGTGACAGCACTTGTTTGCCTCATCGGAGCTGGGCTTTCTCCCCCCTGACTCTCCAGTTGCGTTAAAATCTTATCCGCTCTTGCTAAAAGTTCTGCTGGTAAGCCAGCAATCTTAGCAACATGGATACCGTAGGATTTGTCAGCAGGCCCTGGTTCAATCTTGTGAAGAAAGGTAACCTGCCCATCCTGTTCTAAGGTTGCCACGTGGACATTGACCAAGTGTTCCAGGCTAGACCCCAGGCTAGTCAACTCATGGTAGTGGGTGGCAAAGAGGGTCTTGGCTCCGATATGCTCATGAATGTATTCGATGATGGACTGGGCAAGAGCCATGCCATCATAGGTCGCAGTTCCACGACCTAATTCATCAAAGAGAATGAGAGAGTTTTTGGTCGCATGCGAAATGGCATTGTTGGCCTCCATCATCTCTACCATAAAGGTTGATTGACCTGAAACCAAGTCATCTGCCGCTCCGATACGAGTAAAGATGGCATCAAAAATTGGCAAATGAGCACTTTCTGCTGGCACATAAGAGCCTAGCTGGGCCATAACCGCTGTTATGGCTAGCTGACGCATATAGGTAGATTTCCCACTCATGTTTGGCCCTGTAATCAGTTGAATGCTGGTATCTTCTGACATCTGAATGGTATTTGGAATATAAGTCTGAGCACCCATAACTTTTTCAACGACAGCATGACGTCCTTTCTGGATATTGATTTGTGAGTCCTCTCCAAACTCAGGTCGGATCAAATGCTGGGTTTCAGCCACAACTGCTAAACTCTGCAAGACATCGACCGTCGCAATTCCTTGGGCTAAAGCCTGTAAACGCTGGATGTACTTGCTGACTTCCTCACGGATGCGCATAAAGATTTCATACTCTAGGTTGGCTGACTTCTCACGCGCCTCCAACATATCCCCCTCGATACGGGCTAATTCCTCGGTACCGAAGCGTTCCGAGTTTTTCAGCGTCGCCTTGCGGAAAAAGTGGGCTGGCACATTCCCCAGTTGCGAATTGGTCACATGGAAATAGTAGCCATCTTTTTTATTGTAGTCAATCTTAAGCGTGCTGATACCAGAGTTTTCTCTCTCCTTAGCCTCAATCTCTGCAATCCAGCTAGTCCCTTCTCTGAGTACTCGGCGGTATTTATCCAAGGTCTCATCAAATCCCGTCCGAATAATACCACCTTCTGTAATCACATGAGGGGCTTCAGGGGCAATCGCCGCGCTAATCAAGCTCTCCAACTCTGGAATGGCATCCAACTGTGCGATGAGATAGGCCAGAGCAGGTTTCTCCATTCCCTCTAAAATCGCTCGAATCCGTGGCACACTAGATAAGGTAGTCGCCAATTGCAAGAGATCCTTAGGATTGGTCTTGCCAAAAGAAACCCGACTAGCCAAGCGTTCGATATCATAAACACCTTTGAGGCTATCCGTTAAATCACTACGCTCAAAGAAGTGGTCAAGAAAGACCTGCACCACCTCTTGACGTTGGACGATTCGCTCCTTATCAATCAAAGGACGATGAATCCAGGACCGTAAGAGTCGCATACCCATAGCCGTTTTGGTTTCATCCAAAAGCCAGAAAAGACTGCCTTGCTTCTTACCTGAACGGGCATTCTCAACCAAATCCAGACTGGTCTTGGTCGCATAGTCCATCTGCAAGAAATCTTTGATTTCATAGCGGATAACAGGTTTGAGGTGGTTCAACTCCCGCATCTGGGTCCGGTGAACATACTGGAGGAGCTTACGAGCTGCTGCTTGCTCCACATCTGCCAGTCGTGGATCTAGTAAATGAAGGTCCTCAAAGCCTTCCTTCTCATAGGAAAGCACCAGATTCATCTGGCGACTGAGGATTTGTTCTTCTTCCTCAGACAAGTCATAACCCAGCACTACTTCTCGAGCCTTGAGGTTACGGATTTCCCCACAAACCAACGTGAAATCCAATAGCCCCGTCACATAGAAGTCACCCGTCACTAGGTCCATATAAGCCAGGCCAAATTGACTGCCATCACGGTCTATAGCAACCAAGAAATTGTTCTGACTGTCTGGCTTACTGCTATCAACGACCGTTCCAGGTGTGATGACCTGGACCACCTCTCGCTTGACAACACCAACCGCTTGTTTGGGATCTTCCATCTGTTCTGCAATGGCAACTTTATAGCCCTGCTCAATCAGAACATCGATATACTGTTGGGCAGAATGATAGGGGACACCCGCCATGGGTATCGGATTTTCTGCATTTTTATTCCGACTCGTTAAGGAAATTTCTAAAATTTGCGCTGCATTAATTGCATCTTCATAGAACAACTCGTAAAAATCACCCATCCGAAAAAGCAAAAAAGCATCTGGGTATTGTTTCTTAATATCCACATACTGTTGCATGCCGGGTGATAGCTTTTCTGTTGCCATTTTCCGTCTCTCCTTGCTAAAAATAAGTCTTGAGAGCAACTCCCAAGACCTTATTTATCTTTCATCAAATCTAGCAAACGATCTTCCATCAGCCTGGCAACGTGCTGGTCTCGACAAATAACCAATAAGGTATTAGCACCAGCAACCGTTCCTAAAATCCATTCATCCTTGTTTGCATCTACAATGTTTGCTAAGACTGCAGCTTCCCCAAGTTTGGTATGAAGTACCAAGGTGAACTCAGCTCTTGCAACTCCTTCTAAATGATGAGACAAAAACTCAACTAAATCAATCTTATCTGTCTCATTTGCTAGTACATAATACACCATATCATTTTTCTTAACCTTGGTCAAGCCGATTTCACGCAAATCACGCGACAAGGTCGTTTGTGTCACATAAACATTACGAGCTTCTAAACGATCTTGAATCTCTTTTTGTGTCCCAAGTTTCTCTTCGGTGATCATCTTTTTAATCAATTGATGCCGTTCTCTTTTTCTCATATTATCCTCTTAAGTGAATATTTATAACAAATTTTACATTTATTTTATAACTATATTATACCAAAAAAACTAGATAATTCAAAAAAATTCTTTTCTTTCTCAAAAAATGTAGTAAATTGTGTTAAAATAGTAAAAAAGCCCAAAAGGAGCCCTTATGAATACAAAAGAATTGATTGCTAGCGAGTTGGCTAGCGTCGTTGATAGCCTGGACCAAGAGGCTATTTTAAATTTACTGGAAACACCTAAAAACTCAGAAATGGGAGACATCGCCTTCCCTGCCTTTTCTCTTGCAAGGGTCGAGCGTAAAGCTCCGCAAATGATCGCAGCAGATATTGCTGAAAAAATCAATAGTCAAGCCTTTGAAAAGGTTGTTGCTACAGGACCTTACGTCAACTTTTTCCTTGATAAATCTGCTATTTCGGCTCAAGTATTACAGGATGTTATCACTGAAAAAGAGCACTATGCTGACCAAACCATTGGCAAGCAAGAAAATATCGTTATCGATATGTCTAGTCCCAATATCGCTAAACCATTCTCTATTGGGCACTTGCGTTCAACGGTTATCGGAGATAGCTTGTCACATATTTTCCAAAAGATCGGCTATCAAACGGTCAAGGTCAACCATTTGGGAGACTGGGGCAAACAGTTTGGGATGCTGATTGTCGCCTACAAAAAATGGGGAAATGAGGAAGCCGTTAAAGCGCATCCAATCGATGAACTTCTTAAACTCTACGTTCGCATTAATGCTGAAGCTGAAAAAGACCCTAGCTTGGATGAAGAAGCACGCGAATGGTTCCGTAAACTGGAGAATGGAGATGAGGAAGCCCTCGCTCTCTGGCAATGGTTCCGTGATGAAAGTTTAGTGGAATTCAACCGCCTTTACAATGAATTGCAAGTCGAATTTGACAGCTACAACGGGGAAGCCTTTTACAATGATAAGATGGATGCTGTTGTAGACATTCTCGCTGAAAAAGGTCTTCTTGTTGAGTCAGAAGGGGCCCAAGTTGTCAATCTTGAGAAATATGGAATTGAACATCCAGCCCTTATCAAGAAATCTGATGGTGCAACTCTCTATATCACACGTGACTTGGCTGCAGCCCTTTACCGTAAAAACGAATACCAGTTTGCAAAATCCATCTATGTTGTTGGTCAAGAGCAATCTGCCCACTTCAAACAACTCAAGGCAGTACTACAAGAGATGGGCTACGATTGGAGCCAAGCCATTGTCCATGTTCCGTTTGGATTGGTAACAAAAGAAGGGAAAAAACTCTCTACTCGTAAAGGAAATGTCATCTTGCTAGAGCCTACTATTGCAGAGGCTGTTAGTCGTGCCAAGGCCCAAATCGAGGCGAAAAATCCTGAGTTAGAAAATAAAGACCAGGTTGCCCACGCTGTTGGAGTTGGGGCTATCAAGTTCTATGATCTTAAAACCGACCGTACAAATGGATATGACTTCGACCTTGAAGCTATGGTATCCTTTGAAGGAGAAACTGGACCTTACGTTCAATACGCCTACGCTCGTATCCAATCTATCTTGCGCAAAGCCGATTTCAAACCAGATACAGCTGGCAACTACAGCTTGAATGATGCTGAAAGCTGGGAAATCATTAAACTACTTCAAGACTTCCCACGTATTATCAATCGTGCAGCAGATAACTTTGAACCTTCTATCATTGCGAAATTTGCGATTAGTTTGGCTCAAGCCTTTAACAAATATTATGCACATACACGTATCCTAGATGAAAGTCATGAGCGTGACAGTCGTCTGGCTCTCAGCTACGCAACCGCAGTGGTCCTCAAAGAAGCTCTTCGTTTGCTCGGAGTAGAAGCGCCGGAGAAGATGTAAATCGTTACAAGAGACTGGAACTAAAGCTCCTAGTCTCTTGACGGCAATCGCTATATGGCGAATTGCCTAAACGCTTCACTAATTCACCTAACCAAATAATATCGATTTGGTTAGGCTCATGTCGTAATCTTTTAATCACTTTATTGTAAAGCAATCTAATACTCAATGAAAATCAAAGAGCAAACTAGGAAGCTAGCCGCAGGCTGTACTTGAGTACGGTAAGGCGACGCTGACGTGGTTTGAATTTGATTTTCGAAGAGTATAAGTAACTAACGCCAAATCCTATCAAGGATTTGGCTTGGCGCTTCACTAGTAAAGAAACATAAATATTCTCGATTTATGTTTCTTTACGTCGTAACCAGAGACACTTGCCTAAACACCTCACTAAATTGGTCAATCAAATCTATTAATTAGTTTAAGGGCTGGTCGTAATCTTCAAGTCACTTGAATGCAAGTCAATCTAAGCAACGAATGTCAAAGCCTATCATAGATTTGGTTAGGCGCTTCACTAATTCGATCTATTCACTACTATTTCTTTATCATACATGGAGATTTCCTATGAGCCAATATGCTTATATCCTCGTTATAATTAGCTTGGTTTTCCTTTTTCTGCTCAATAAGTACGAGAAGGAAAGACTTCAAAAGCTCTACCAAGAGCAACTCTTGAAGGATGAAATATTTAAGGCTGATATCAAAGAGAAAATTCACACGACTGAAAATATCAATGATGTCATTGCACATATCAATAAAACTTACCATCTGGGAATGTTGCTCTCAAAAGACGTCACAGATCAATTGAAATAACCGAAATCCGAGAAGCTTTCTTCCCGGATTTTTATTGGCCCTAGTCAACATCACCCCCTTGAAACAGCCACAGTTATTTTCATATGATTGTTGTAATTTTTTCAGAACTTTCCAACTTTTTTCAAAATATTCTTGCATTTCTTTTAAGTTTTTTGTAAAATAGAAGCTACCTATTCAGATTATTCTGAAAATTCAAAAACGGGAGCATCTATTATGTCACAAGTTACTTTATCAAGCCAGTCAACCTGGACAAGCAAACTAAAGGCAATGGGGCCAGGTATCCTAATGGCTTCTGCCGCCGTTGGAGGTTCGCACATCGTATCCTCCACTCAAGCTGGTGGTTCTTATGGTTGGTCACTACTCCTCTTAGTTATCTTGGCCAATGTTTTTAAATATCCATTTTTCCGTTTTGGTGCCGAATATACTGCCGACACTGGCAAAACCTTGGTCGAAGGCTACGCTGAAAAAGGCAAGTTCTATCTCTGGATTTTCTTTATCCTCAATGTTTTCTCTGCTATGGTCAATACAGCTGGGGTCGCTATCCTTTGCTCAGCCATCATCGCTAGCGCTTTTCCAATGATCGGTCTTAGCATCACTCAATGGTCCCTCATCCTTGTTGCAGTCATTTGGGCCATGCTACTCTTTGGTGGCTACAAACTATTGGATGGTATGGCAAAATGGATCATGTCAGCTTTGACTATTGCAACTGTTCTTGCAGTTATCATTGCAGCAATTAAGCACCCAGAATACAGCTCTGATTTTGTCGAGAAGACACCTTGGCAAATGGCAGCCCTCCCTTTTATCGTTTCCCTCCTAGGATGGATGCCTGCCCCTATTGAAATTTCAGCCATCAACTCACTCTGGTCTGCTGAAAAGAAAAAGACCGTCAACTTTAATACAGAGGATGCTCTTTTCGACTTTAACGTTGGTTACATTGGAACTGCTATCCTGGCTGTATTCTTTGTAGCACTCGGAGCACTCATTCAGTATCCTACAGGACAAGCAGTTGAAGCCGCTTCAGCCAAATACATCTCTCAATTCGTGGGTATGTATGCCTCTGTTCTTGGAGAATGGTCCCGTTACTTGATCACCTTCATCGCCTTTCTCTGTATCTTTGGAACAGTCATTACTGTTATCGATGGCTATTCCCGCGTTAATCAGGTTTCCCTACGACTCTTGCTAAGTCAAAAAGAGGATGATAGCAAATCTTTGAACATCTGGATGACTCTCACAGCTATTATCGGTATCGTCATCATCAAGTTCTTTGCTGGTCAAGTTTCAACCATGCTCCGCTTCGCCATGATCGGTTCTTTCCTGACAACACCATTCTTCGCTCTTTTGAACTATGTATTGGTGACACGTGAAAATAAAAATCTTCCTTCTTGGCTAAAACTCCTCGCTATCGCAGGATTGATTTTCCTCTTTGGCTTCGCTATCTTCTTTATCTATGCACTTGCTATCGGCAAAGCAGGATAGTTTATAAAATGGCACCCTTATGGGGGTGCTTTTTGCATACACAAAAAGCAGTTGAAAATCTCAACTGCCCCTCAGTATTACTTTATTTTTCTGTCTCTAACTCATACAAATCTGCAATGATTGCTGCAACCTTTTTAATATCTCCCAGCATACCACGCATTTCAAAGTCAGCCAAAACTGGGAAACCAAAGCGCTGACTATACTGCTTGGCTGTCAGGCAGTATTGATTGTTAAAATTACGATTACCAGAACCGACTACCCCAAAACACTTACTAGCATTGTCCCCATAGGCGATAAAGTCGCCCAGTGGAGTTGTTAAAATCTCAACATCGCCGTTATCGACACCATTTCCACCTTCTAGATAGGTCGGCAAGAAAGCGATATAGGGATGTTCCATTTCAAAAAATTCTTGACCTTCCTTGACTAGGTCCTTGATATGGATTTTTTGGACCTCAATCCCTTCGTACTGGGACAAGAGATAGTCCTTGAGTCGGGTTACAAAACTCTCTGTATTCCCACTCAGACTGATATACACTAAGGATATTTTTTTCATGTTGACCTCGATTTTTATGTTTACGATATAAAAAGAACTACCAAAATTGTAACTTGATAGTTCTTTTTTGTCAATACTTAAGCAGCCTCTTCTGCTTCGACTTCCTCAGTCAAGTCCTTTTGTTGACGCCACATCTTGTAAAAGACTAAGGCTAAAAAGAGAACATTGATGATGATGAACAAAATATCCGTCCCTTTTGCTAATGCTCCCATTCCTAAGCCAAGGGCACTATCTTTGATTAATTGAACTGCATCTTGAATGTTCATATAGCTATAAACCAAACCAACAATAGCTAGTAAAACATAGCCAATATAAGTATAGTTTGCAAGTTGCACGTTTTTACGTACGAGAAATACAAAGGCCACTACAACTAAAATTGCAGATAAAACAATCAACGACATATTAAAAATAGAGTGAGAGGATTCTGACACTTTGTAAGTATAGTTGACCGTGTCTTCTAATTGCTGGGCAGTAAGCGTCCCGCTATTTGCCAGGCTAGCACGAAGAGCATCTTTACTTGGCAATGGACTCAAGATTCCAAATAGTGACATAGATGAAATGAGGGCTGATAGGACTAATAAGACCCAAAGATAAATAGGATTCTTTTTCATGTTTTCCTCCATAAGATATTTTGAACATTATAGCATTTTTTGTACAGGAATACAACTTTTACAAGCTGGTTTCAACTTGTTTCCGATAAGCTTTCGGTGATTTTCCGCACAATTTACGGAAAACCTTGTAGAAATATCCAACATTACTGTAGCCAACTGCATAGCAAATATCTTCGATGCTATCACTGGTCGAAAGTAAGAGTTGCTGCGCTGCCTTAATTCGCTGTTTATTGAGCAACTCCGCAAAGGTTGAGTTGGTTTCCCTCTTGATCAGCTGACCGAGATAGACAGGATTGATAAAGAGATCCTTGCTAATATCCTTAAGTGAGAGCTCTTTCTGATAATCACGCCCAATCACCTCCAGAACGCTCACCACATTTTCATTCATGCGGTACTGGCCAAAGAACTTGGTCAAGGTTTCTTTGATATAGGCAACCAATTCTTCAAAGGAGTTAATGGCATGGATGGCTTTGACAATCTCGGTCATATCATCTGCTTTTAGGTGTTCAAACAAATGAAAGACGTCCATGACAAACTGAGTGAAAAGTTGCTTCGTGATGGCCACTCGCGGAGTATTCTCCAAAACAACCTTCTCTAGCAGGGTTAATTCTTCGATGATTTGATTGATATTCCCTTGGATAATCACCCGATAAATCGGCTCGTAATAGGCAAACAAACTCTCGGATTTTTCTAGATTAACTGAACCGTAGAAGAGAGCTTTTTCAGCATTGATTTTCCAATTCTCAAAGGACTGCTGGTAGGGTGCTTCAAATGGTGTCACGACGATGCCATCTAGTGGTTGATCAGAGATGAAAATCTGCCAATCTTGTCCCAAAACATAGTAAGGAATGGTAAAAGAGCCTTGCTTTTCTTTTGAAAGTCCTATCCACCAGCTGTCTTTACCTGCTAAGAAACTGATAAAGCCTTCTTCATCCAATTCTTGACTGAGGGTCTGACTTTGTTCCACCTTTTCTTGAAGCTGTCGCGCAATCTTTTCTAATAGATTGCCCAACTCCACCTTGTCTACTGGCTTGACCAGATAATCCACGACACTAAGGTTCATGGCTTTTTTGACGTAGTCAAACTCCTGATAACCAGACAGCAAGATATAATAGGTATCTGGAAGTAGCTCTTTCATTTCCCTAATCATCTCAAGTCCGGTCTTATCTGGCATATTGACATCGGAAATGACCACATCTACTGGATTTTCCTTGACGTAGTCCAAAGCATCATCTGCGTGATTAGCTGTCGCGACGACTTTCATATCCCATTTTTCAAAGGGGATTAATCGCTTGAGCCCCTCTGTCACCATGTACTCATCGTCTACTAATAAAACTTTATACATTTCTACCCTTTCTATTCATCCTGGATAGTGATATGGTAACGAACACCATCTTGCTCAGCTGACTCTACACTGATTTGGTAGCGATCCCCAAAGTAGAGAACAAAGCGTTCGTGTACATTTACTATTCCAATTGATTGCCGCTCCCCACTATAGCTTGCCTCGTGTTCAAAACTTCGTTGAGTTAATTTTTCTTGCAAGGCAGCTAGTTTCTCAGCGGGCATTCCTCGACCATTGTCTTCTACTAGGATTTCAACGAATCCTTGGCCCTTCAAGGCTTTGATACTGATGACATTATCTGTTCTGCGATGATCAACACCATGGGCAAAGTAGTTTTCTACTAATGGTTGGAGTGTAAATTTTGGAATTCTCATTTCTTCCAATTCTGGTGCAATCTTGAAACCATAGGCAATGGATTTAGGATAACGCACCATACAGAGATAGCTATATTTTCGGCAAAATTCCAACTCTTGCTTCAACGTGGTTTCCCGCTCGTCGGAGATATTGTTGCGTAACAAGCTACTAAATTCATAGATAATATCTGCCAGTTCATCCTGACTTTGCATGACGGCATACATCCGTAAAAACTCCAGAGTATTGTACATAAAGTGAGGATTGATTTGAGCCTGCAGGGCTCGCATATTGGCATCTTTTTGACTGAGCTCTAGCTGATAGATATCGTGGATATTTTTTTCCAGGCGATCCAACATATCATTGGTTGTTTCTGCAATGAGAAGCAACTCTTGGTCTTTTTCAGAGGTATCGATTCGAAGGCCTTCTTCTCCTTGAGCAATCACCTCTATCGAATCTACTAGGTCTACGACTTGTTTTTGGTAATTTGAGAAAGTCTGTCTAAGGGTCACGTACAAAATGATGATAAAGAGGATACTTAGCCCAATAATGATAGCTGAACTCGTCAAAGTTCCAGTAAGAACAAAATTTTTAGGAACAGCAGCTCGAACCTGATAACCGTGAGAGGTGACACCTACAAACCAGTTTTCTCGCTCGGCTGATACCTTCTCCCCAATATGGAACATCTCGGTCTCAAAAGGAGAAGTTACTGTTACAGCCATCGGGATATGGCCCCTTGTATTGTCAATAGCGCCATGGAGAACATCTGGCGATAAGGAGATATAGATCACTCCTAAATCCTTGTCAGACACAGGATCAGAAACGGGAATGGCAAAACTGTTGGCTGTCGGCTTAAAATCCTCCGCAGGGACTTTCTCCCCGCTGCGTTTTTCTCTAGTCGAAACATACACTTCCTTATAGTCCTGAAGGACAATAGCCACTCCAGTCACAAAATCATTCCGAACATAGATATTATCAATATTTTCATACAAGGAAACAGAAATATAAGGCGAAGTTTTACGCTCTAATTGCCAGTAGAAATAGTCTGGGGTGCTAAGACTGAAATACTTGTAAATTCCTTCGATGCGGGCCTGATTTTCAACCAAAGACTGAGCAAGTCGGGTTGACTCTCTGTGATAATATTCCACTTCACTCACTGTCCGAGTGGTCACACGTTCTGCAACCCGTTGGGCTTCTTTCTCACGTGAGTCCCAGTCAGCATACGATAGCATAATCGCAAAACTGGCAATGACCACGATCATAACCGAACTATAAATCCGTAAAAGAGAGTGAAGCCAGAACTGCTTCATTCTATTTTGTCGCCAATTTTTCATGGATACTTTCATAAATAGGTTCCAACATATCACTGATAAAGAAATGCCACATTCCAATTCCTACAAAAAAGAGCAAGGCAGGCATATAATAACCAACTCCTACAAGGAGAGTCGTCCCAAGTAAAACCTTGGTAATCGCAGGTAAGCTCATAAAAATCCCAATAAGGGACAGTTTCAAAGTATTTTGGTAGGATAAATCAAAGTACACCTGAAGTTTCAAGGAAACAGTGTAGGCTAGAAAGACAAGAGCAACTACAAGGACATTGAGAAAGGTCGCCAAGAGGTGGAAAATCGTCTGGTGGGGCAATTGAACTAGAAGATACAAACCATAAACCAGTACAAGATCCACAAACACAAAACTATAGAAAGCCAGATTACTCTTGACAAAATTACTCTTATACAATTCCCAAGCTTCCTTCAAATGGTATGCTCGATAGGTATAACCATGCTCCGCATACAAACTCATAAGAGTTGCACTAGCTGGTGCCAAACCAAAGACCACTCCTCCTGCTAGTGTTAATAGCCAGAAATAAGCCGTCGCCATCATTCCTAAAAAGATACGATTAAAGACGAATTCTAGAAATTTTCCCATGCTACTCTCCTTAAACTAACGATGTAACTATTATATCATATTTCAAACGTTTTCAAAAATATAGAACTCCCATTTACAATCCTCAAAAAGCGTGATACAATTGGTTTTGTTAGTTTATATCAAGGAGAAACTCATGAAGAAAAATATCTTAACCACCCTCTTGGCCGCCGTCCTCTACTTTCTCTGTGTAGGGATTGGAGTCTTCCTAGGACACCTGGTCGACCAAACAGGCAATATGTTCTACGCGCCTGCCTTTTCTGCCCTTGTCGGTGGCAGTGTCTACATGCTTCTTTTGACGAAGGTCCCTCGTTTTGGTGCTATCACCACTCTAGGACTTTTTATGGCAATTTTCTTCCTAGCCAGCAAGCATGGCGCTGGAGCCTTTCTCCCAGGACTCGCCTGTGGTCTTGCAGCAGATGCCATTGCTCGTCTCGGCAACTACAGAGATCGAATCAAAAACACCCTCTCCTTCTTCGTCTTTGCTTTCAGCACAAGTGGCCCTATCCTCCTCATGTGGATCAGCCCCAAAGCTTACGTGGCCACCTTACTCGCGCGTGGAAAATCCCAAGAATACATTGACCGTATCATGGTCGCTCCAGAGTTGGACAAAATCCTTCTCTTTGTCATAAGTATCCTCCTAGGCGCCTTGATGGGAGCTGTTATTGGCCAATTTCTAAGTCAAAAAATAGCTGATAAACTATAAGGTAAAAGCCCTGAAGACTAGCTATGCCTAGTCCCAGGGCCTTTTTGTATACAGTCTTAAAATTCACTATAGATAAATTCTTGAATATTCGAAAAATCGGTCACAAAACAGTAAATTACGATGCTCAAGATAACCGTATAAAAAAATAGTGTCCACAAGATTAAACGATGTGTGTTAGTTAGCTTGGTTTGCAAATTTGTAAAGTTCTTTTTCAACTTCCATCCATCCTTTCACTCCAACGTGCATCACGTCAAATAAAAAGTAATCATCATACTCTCTGTTTCCATAGTTTAATACAGTTACACCATGACTTTTTGCGACATCTTCTATTTTTTTATAAGTTTTTTCTCGCATCTCTCTTGAGACACCAGTGTAGTCATTCCATTTCCCGTTTACTGGGAAAATAATAACCTCAACTTCAATGCCCAATTCTTTAGCAACCGTCAAGAAAAGTTCCATATCTGAATATTCAGGTGACTCCAGGTAGCTCAAATCTTTATTAGAATCTTTCAGCGATGCATAGCGATCTTTTAAGTAAGTATTGTAGTAGTTATTATCAACAGCATAGTCATTATTGTCTGTTTTCTTTTTGACCTCTTCCACAAACTGATCTGTCATCTTTTCCCAATCATAGTCTGGGGTTTTGTCTCCTGATGGGGGATAATCTGATTTCTCATGATTTTCATAAAATTTTCGTTTGAGCTTAAAGGAATACATCGCGTTATCTAACTCTAATAGTTTTTTATCGACAATGGTTCCTTTTCCATCTATGAAATAACTTTTATATTTTTTGTAGATGTCATTTTGTTGCTTGTTCCCCTTGGTAATCTCGATAATGCGATTGATTAGTTTTTCTTTCGTTTCTTTACTAATCTTGTCATTATCTAGCATGCGAAAAATATGTTCCTGAGAGGCCTTGTTCAAAAAGGCATCTTGATGGGTCCCATCTTTTTCAAACCACTGAACCGACTCTACTATAGCTACTTTTCGCTTACTCATAGATCCTTCAATAGAAGCTAAAGTAGAGGCCTGAATGATGTTTTGAGAATAACTGGTCCCAATCTGCATGATATTAAAATCGTTGTAGTTAAAAATTTTATTTGGATGATAGTCTTCATTTATCGTCGCAACCAACTCTGAGGAACCCATTAGAACCAGTGTATTGGGGGTGATATTGCTTGTTAGAATATCTCTACTTTTATACTTTTCATACGAGGTGCTATAACGAATACTGTTATCCTTGACTTTATAATAATCATCAATCTTCTTGACATACGTCACATTTAAAAGGGCAAGCGTCGCAATTACGAGCACAAGCGATAGTAAAAATGCTTTTAATTTAATCATCTCGTTTTATCCTATCCCTTCAATCTAGCCGATTTCTTTTCAATCTCTTATCTCTTTAAAATCGTCAGTAAGATTTTATAGGGTTCACCTGAAAAGATAAAGAAACCAATCATAACCAAATTCATGGTCACAAACCAACTTAGTAGCTTATACCAGTTTTTGTTTTTATTTTTCTTATAAAAATTGCTTTTCTTTTGATACACTTCAAATCCAGCCATCAAGACACCATGGTAAAAACCATAAACAATGTAGCTAACGCTAAGACCATGCCAAAAACCCATGACCAACATATTGACCATATAGGCATAGGTTGCATTGTGTAGTCTATTTTTGAACCATTTTTTCCTGATAACCTGCATCAATACTCTTGAAAATACAAAATCTCTCAACCAGGTCGACAAGGTGATATGCCATCTGGTCCAAAAATCCTTGATATCGACACTCAAGAAAGGTTTGTTAAAGTTCATTGGTGTTTGAATACCTAGAATATTACTACTTCCAACGGCCATTAGACTATAGCCTGCAAAGTCAAAGAACAGATACAAGGTATAGAGGTACATATACTTGATTGAGTAAACGACTGTGCCAGTATTATTTAGAGCGAGTAACATCTGGTAAACATAGGTTGATAAAACAATCTTGTAAAGAAGGCCTAG
Source organism: Streptococcus oralis (assembly GCA_019458035.2). GTDB lineage: Bacteria > Bacillota > Bacilli > Lactobacillales > Streptococcaceae > Streptococcus > Streptococcus oralis_BP. Next base: position 1,795,607 of record CP185271.1, on the reverse strand, counting down.
AACGATACGATACACACCGTCCCCTGCTAACTCTAGATACTCTTTTCGGGGCATGACCTCGTTTATCTCTTTTAAAAATCTCCTACTCCGATCAATCGGACCAGCACTAACTGTTGGGAAAAAGAGCAAAAACTGTAGATAATCTTTTACACTGATATTTTCTTTGATCAAGCCATCCGATATCTCTAACATGATCTGGATGGTCTTAAAGGACATGTAGGAAATTCCAATAAAGGCCAACAAATGCAGAGAAGTCAGGGCAAAGACTTTATTGATCACCAAAGGAAGAATGGAAAGGAAAACCAGTGGTTTCAGCCACTTTGCCTCTATCCTCTGTGCTAGAAAAACCAGAAAATACTGGTAAACGATAAAGGCGAGCAAATAGACAATCATCGCTCGACTCTTACCATAGATAGCTCCTGCAAATAAGAGAGAGAGTGCCAAAATATAGTAGTCCTTACGTTTTTCAAAAAAGTTTACCACAAAACCAATCAGTAAAACTACAAATAAGAGAAGGAAAAACTCATTCCCCTCGAAATAATTCATACCAGCCAAACTCCTTTACATTATCATCCCTTCTATAGCAAACTTTCTGACTTGCTAATTGGGGACCTTTATTTATTATAGCATATTTCTAAAAAGAAGCTTTATCCTTCTTGCATTTTGGTGAGAAAATAAAAAGGAGTCTAGTTGAACTCCTTCAATTATTTATGACTTAATTTCTTGGTCAAGAAATCTCCCAAGAACTGGATTGTAAAGATAATCAAGATGATAATAATGGTCGCCAAGATGGTCACATCGTGATTGTAACGGTTGAACCCATAGGCAATGGCCACATTACCGATACCACCAGCACCAACTGCTCCCGCCATAGCTGTTTCACCAACAAGGGAAATCAAGGTCACAGTCGTCACACGAATCAAATCTGGAAGACCTTCGGATAGGTATACCCCAACGATATCCCAGAAAGTCGCTCCACTAGCTTGAGCCGCTTCAATCACACCACCATCCAACTCAGCCAAGACGACCTGCACCTGACGGGCAAAGAAGGCAAATACCGCAAAAGAGAGTGGGACAAGGGCTGCATTTGGCCCGATACTAGTCTTAACAATCAAGTGAGAAAGTGGTGACAAGATAGCCAAAAGGATGATAAAGGGAACCGCACGGAAAATTGAGGTAATCTTGTCTAAAATCCAGAAAACGACCTTGTTCTCCAAGACACCGCCTGGCGCTGTCAAGACGAGGAAAAGACCTGCAACAAGCCCCAAGAACCCTCCGATAATGAAGGAAAGAACTGTCATATAAAGAGTTAGGTAAATGGCTGTTCCCCAGCCTGCCTGACCTGACCAGCCCATCTTATAGACATTTGGTAAGTAAGTTTGAATCAAGTCTGTCATTTTACTGTCCTCCCTTCAGTACTTTTAACTGGACACCTGCTTGACGGATAGCCTCTTGGGCGCCTGCTAGTGCTGCTTTTTCACCAGACAGCACCACAACCAATTCTCCGACTGGAGTGCCATCGAGGATTTCAATATTCCCATAGAGAATATTAGCTGTTACTTGGTAATGTTTGTACAATTCATTCAAAAGTGGTTCGTCTGTCGAAGCCCCTGCATACTTGAGTTGCACCAAAAGGCTATTCGCAGACAAATGCTCTACGATTTCTTGCTTCTCAATCTTGACCATGGCTTCGTCAATACCTGTGGCAGTTGAGATGAAGTCTTGAGTCAAAGGTTGTTTAGGGTCTGAGAAGATTTCAAGGACACTACCCTCTTCAATCAAACGGCCATCCTGCATAACTGCCACACGGTTGGCAATGTCTTTGACAATCTGCATTTCATGCGTAATCAAAACAACCGTCAATCCTAATTTTTGGTTTAAATCTTGCAACAAGGCTAAAATCTGCTTAGTTGTCTTAGGGTCGAGGGCAGACGTTGACTCATCTGAAATCAAGATTTTTGGATCATTAGCCAAGGCACGCGCAATAGCCACACGCTGTTTTTGTCCTCCAGATAGTTGGGAAGGGTAGTTTTCAGCACGATCTGCCAAACCAACCAAGTCTAACAACTTAGCCACTTTTGCTTTCTTTTCTTCCTTGCTGAGTCCAGAGTGTTTGAGGGCAAAGGCTACATTTTCCTCTGCTGTCTTTTGACTCATCAGATTGAAATGCTGGAAAATCATCCCAATGTCTTGACGCTTACGACGCAACTGCTCCGCCGTCAAAGTGACCTTACCATCAAAAATCACATCGTTATCAATGGTAATTTTCCCTGCAGATGGTTTTTGCAAGAGGTTAATCACCCGTACAAGGGTTGATTTCCCTGCTCCAGAATATCCAACGATTCCGTAGATATCCCCTTCTTGGATGTGAATGGTCACATCTTTGACCGCTGTGATGGTTCTCTTCTTTTGGTGAAAAGTCACATCAATCTGATCTAACTTGATAATATCTCTACTCATAGCTTCTAATCAGCTCCTCTACTAATTCAATATGGGTGTAGTAATCGGCGATTCGCACATTTTCATCTCCACCATGGTCTCGGCTATTGGCATTTCCTAGACCGAAGGCCACCATGGGTACCTCTAAGGCATCAAAGACCGTATGCATGGGCCCTGTCCCCGCTGTGGTCGGCAAGACTGATACGCCTTGTGGATAGAATTTCTTGGCCAACTCGATCACATTGAGAATAGCTGGCGCGCTCATATCGCTTCGATAGCTCATCTCTCCCAAGGTATAGTATAATTCTACCTTATCAAAGCCATTTTTGTCTAGCTGTTTCCGAATTTTTTCCAGAACATCATGCGGTTCTAGGCCAGGAACCAAACGAACCTCTAGCTTAGCACTGGCTTCTGCTGGCAAGATGGTTTTGACTCCTTGCCCTTGATAACCTGACTGAATCCCTTCGATATTAAGGGCCGGCTCGAAAAAGAACCGTTTTAGAAAGGCTGCACGTTCCTCTTGTAAGAGAGGCAATTCCAAGCCATAAATGCGACTGATTTCCTCAGGATTGCGTTGGGCGTAGGTATCTACCAAGGCTAGTTCTCGTTCATTTGGCTCTTGAACATCCTCGTACAAGCCTTCTACCAAGATACGTCCATCCGCGGCACGTAGGCTACTTAAGGCCTGGATAAGATACCATGGTGCTGACTCCACGACACCACCATAACTCGAGTGGATATCCACATCCGCACTTTTCACCTTTGCATCAAAGGTCACAATCCCCTTGTTTCCACCAGAAATTTCCAGCTGTTCAAAGGCGTTCTTGGTTCCTTGCTCCCAAACTAGCAAATCTGCCCCACGAAGTTTGTCTGCGTGTTTCTCTAAATACTTATCTAGATCCATGGAAGCAGACTCTTCTGCCCCTTCCATGATGAAGCTGATATTAACAGGCAGGTCATCATGGTGCTGCATATACTTTCTCAAAGCACTCAAACGAGCTGTGATGTGGCCCTTGTCGTCGTCAACCCCACGCCCATACATAAATCCATTTCGTACAGAAAGGGTAAAAGGATTCTCTGTCCACACCTGGTCGCCATCTGCTGGCACGGTGTCATAGTGATTATAGAAAATTAAGGTCTTGGCATCCGGACGCGAACTCTTGAAATGCGCCATAACAAAGGGAGCCGTGTAGCTCTCATCAATCTCCACTTCAGCCCCTACACGCTTGAAAATCTCACCCAGATAGTTTGCGACCTCCTTGAGTCCAACCTGTTGGGCAAAGACTGATTTCTTGGAAATCAAGGTGCGCAAGACTTCAAAATAATGTTGGGCCACATGATCCTTCTCAAATTTTTCAATCTGCTCTTGTTCGCTAGGAAAAACCATTTTCTCTCTCTTTCTACTACCTACTTGCGTCCTCAAAACGACAACAAGTGCCTCTTTAAAATCAACTCTCTATACAAAAGCAAGAGGTGGAAACTCTCTCCCACCTCCCTGTGTCTTATTACCAAACTGGTTGGTCCAAACCGTCTGATGTTTCTTCGATAACTTTTTTCACTTCATCAGTGTGGTAAGCTGCGATAATTTTCTTGATGGCATCAGCCTTAGGTGATGATTCCCAATCTTTTTTCGCAACGATGATGTTGTACCATTGTTTTGAGTTTTCATCAGCTTGTTCTTTGAAGAGTGCTTTCTTGTAGTCCAATTTTGCTTCTGTAACGAAGGTATTGTTTACAACGGCAGCATCAACTGATGACAATGAACGAGCTGTTTGGCTAGCGTCCAATTCAGTAATCTTCAAGTTCTTTGGATTTTCTGTGATGTTAGCAACTGTTGCAAGTGCAGTTCCAGAAACATCCAATTTGATCAAGCCAGCTGATTGAAGCAAGTAAAGTGCACGGCTTTCGTTTGTTGCATCGTTTGGTACGGCGATTTCACCGTTATCTGGGATTTCTTCCACTTTGGTATACTTGTTTTCTTCCCCATTTTTACCTGAGTAAAGGCGGATTGGTGAGATGTAGGTATCTGCAATCGCTACAAGGTCTTTCCCGTTTTCTTTGTTCCAGTTGTTCAAGAAGTTGTAGTGTTGGAAAGCATTCAAGTCTACTTCGCCATCAGCAGTTGCCTTGTTTGGTTTTGAATAGTCTGTGAACTCTGTGAATTCCAATTTAATTCCATCTTTTTCAACCAATTCTTGGATTTTATCCCAACGCGCTTCTTCAGAACCGCTACGGTTAACTGTTGCAATTTTGACAACTGTTTCGTTGTCTGCTTTCTTTTCTGAATTTCCGCAAGCTGCAAGAGTCAAACCTGCGACTGTAGCAAGAGCTGCTACACCGAGCCATTTTTTAATTTTCATGATTCTATCTCCTTTAAAAATAATACCGTAATAGTATCTCATACTTTATTTGATTTAGCAAATTGTTATTAGATAGGCAGACATATAGTTTGAAACTATATACCTAAAAATTGAGAAATCACCCATTTTAATCAGAATGGATGATTTACAAACTTATTTGATGTCAGCTTCTGCTGGTAGGTAAGAATCACCAAAGAACTGTTGAGATAGCTTTTCAAGTGTTCCATCTTTGTAGAGTTCTTGGATGCGTTTGTCCACAAATGATTTCAACTCATCTTGACCTTTAGCAAGGAGTGGGTAAACATAAGGTTGTTGGTCGCTTGGAAGTTCGATGACTTTCAAATTGTCCAAACCTTGGTTTTTGATAACTGTCTCAACACCAATCTTATCAAAAATCTTGTAATCAAATTGTCCATCACTCAAACGAGACATGATTTGTTGGAAATCTGCCTTAGTGTAGTTAAGAACCGTTGGATTGTCCGCATGTTCTGTGTTGTATGCTTCCAATTGTTTAGCTGAGGTTGTTCCTTGAACAACTTCAGTAGATTTTCCACCGATATCATCGAGAGATTTGATGCTATCGTCGTCTTTCTTCACAACGAGAACGTTAGGATTTTTAGCAGTTGGTGCTGCGTAAAGGTATTTTTCTGCACGTTCTTTGGTATAGCTGAGGTTGTTAACAGCCATTTGATAACGGTCACTATCAAGTCCTGGGAAAATACCTGACCACTCTGTCTTTTCAAACTTGACAGTATACTTGTCTGAGTCTTTAAAGATCGCGCGAACCACTTCAATCTCGTAACCAGTCAATTCACCATTTTCTTCATAAATAAATGGTTTTGGTGAACCGTTAGTTGCTACGACGATTTCTTTTTTACCAGATGTTGCTTCACCTGATGCTGCATCTTTCTTATCTCCACCTGAGCAAGCTGCTAGTAGACCTGCGGCAACAAGCCCTAGGGCAGCAAGAGATGAATATTTAACGATTTTTTTCATGTCATTTCCTCCAAAATAGAATACTGTATTATCTTAACAGAAAAAAGGAATTTACGCCATTATATGATATCTATCTCGGTGATAGGTTTTTCTTATGGCTGGCTAAAAGACCAGACGCAAGACTGCAATCAAGACCACTCCAAAGAGAACTGTAGCAACTAGATTGCGGTAGCGAAAGGCTACCCAAACCGTTGGAAAGACTGCCAAGAGGTCCAGCCACTTGACCTGAGGAAGGCTGCCAACCTTTCCGGTCACTACGCTTGAAAGGATCAAGGCAAAGATAATAGAAACAGGCAAGAACTTCAAAAATCGCTCTACGATAGCTGGCAAACCCTTGTACTTGACCAAAATGAAAGGAATCATACGAGGTATCCAAGTCACTAGGCCCGAAAAGATAACGGCTAACAAAAGATATTTACTGACCATCTAAGACCACCCCCATCGTACAACCAAGTAGCGTCGCAAACAAAACAGCTAGCGACTGAGACACCACTGTCAAGAGCAAAAAGAAAGACACCGTAACAACTGCTAGGATCTTCAGCAGATTGCGGACAGGAATCCGTCTTTGCATAATCTGGAACTGCGAAGCAAAAATCCCGATAAACATTCCCACGAGGGCAAAATCTAAGCCAAAAATTTCTGGATTTGGTAGGAGTCCACCTAGAGCCGTTCCGACTACTGTCCCCACAAACCAAGCCACATAGCTGTTGAGATTGTTCCCATGCATCCACATGGGATGGACTTTATCTGTATGGGCTAATTCTCCCATCAAAACCCCATAGGTCTCATCTGTCAGAAGACTGGACATGCCGATATTTTGCCAGAGACTAGTATGACGGAAATAGGTCGACGCATGTAAGCTCAGCAAAAAGAGTCGCAAATTGATTAAAAAGACTGTCATGGCAATGGCTGCTACAGGTGCTTGGACCGCAATCAATGCCAACATGGCAAACTGGGCACTCCCAGCATAAACAAAGAGGCTCATCAGGCCCATCTCAACAGGTGTCACATAGGGCGCACCGATAATTCCGCAAGCTAGACCGATACTAACATAGCCAAGGGCAGTCGGCATGGCTGCCTGAACACCTTCCCAAAATCCTTTTTCTTTCATCTTTTTCCTCTTATTTTCTTCGTTTGAGACTGTTCAAGGTCACAGCCACAGCACGGACTATTATAACACATTCAAAGAAGAGAAAAAAGTCTGCCGATTTTGACCACCATAAAAAGACTGGCAATCCAGTCTCAAACACCTATTATACAAATTCTCCTCTAGATGCTCTCACGAATATTCAAGAGCATGACAAATGCGGTTAGGAGTAATAGCAATAGAATAAAGCTGACCGATAGGACCCCAAAACTTGTAGCAATCGTTACGAAAACGATTGTGAATAGACTTGGTAAAACAACCGTAATAGCACCAATAGAGGATTGAACCGCTCCCATTGACTCCTCAGGTATTTGTTTAAAGACGAGTTCTTGCAATCTAGGAGAGAGTAACCCTGCGATGAAGGCATCCAAGGAGCTGAAAAGCAAAATCAAACCAAAATGAACTGTGGCAAATCCTACTAGAAGGAGTAACTGGATGACGACTGAGGCGTAGAGAGCTGTTTTTATAGAAATCATATTTTTCAGATAGCCACTCACAAGACTTCCAACAATAAGTGCTAACAATTCTAGTGTTGATAACAAAGCGAGTGATTGACCGGTTTGTAAATTCAAAAACGGTTGGATTCTTAAAAAAAGAGTCGAAATAGGAACAGTGACATTGATCACCGCTTGGCTGATAGAGACAATAAATAAAATGAAGATTACTCTATCCATATTCCAGATCAATTTCGATGATTGGAACAAATGCTGGCAAAACGATTTTATAGAAAGACCTTCTTGATAGCTAATTGTTTTTTCAACTTTCAAAAGATCATTTTTTATGAGAAGAATACCTACAAATGCTATCAGAAACGTCAGAGCGTTTAGCAAGGAAATGAACTGAATGGAAAGAATTCCTAGTAAAACCCCTCCTAGAATATTACTGATTGTACGAACTAAACTAACTGTTGATTGTTTAAAGCCAATAGCTTCTGTCAGATGTTCTTTCCCAATGATTCTTATAAAAATAGGAGTTAGCATGGCTCCTGAAAAGTAACTCAATGTATCCGACAAGAGGTTCATCAAACAAATAAAGAATACAAGCCATAAGGAAAAGGACTGCCCTGAAAGCGAAAGTGCAACTATAGAATAAAGTACAAATTTGACAAAACTAATAACCGTATACTTTAGAACACGATAATGTTGAAAGTCAGCCAAAACTCCCATAAAGATTTGCAGAACTTGAGGAACAGTCTCTGAAATCGTAATGAGTAAAATCGCCAAGGGGGCAAACGAAGCGTCTGCCACATAATTCAAAAAAGCAAGATAAAAAATCGTATCCCCAACCGTTGAAATCCACTGGTTGATGGTTAATTGCCTAAAATCTCTATTTTGAATAAATACTTTCATCGCAACTCCTTTTTGAATTCAAATGGGAACTTTTCCCCAAGAATAGACCAATAAATCCCTAGATTTCCGATTCCAAAATCAAATAATGTATCTGAACTTTCTTCACATTCAAATACCAAAATACCATTTTTATCTCTTTTGGATCTACTTAATAAAATCTCAATTACATTCTCACGTAAATTTAAATTATCCTGATAGTTTAGAGTTTGCAACAAACTGGATAAACCATGACAATAACAACTTGACTGAATAAGATTGAATTTGAAAGCAAGTTGTTGAAATCTTGAAATTATTTTTGAATACCTTTTATCATATAATAATTCAAAATAAAGTAAGATTCCTGAAGTTCCTTCGCACCACGATAGTTCTAAATTTGTAGGAGTTGCATTTAGTCTACTATATTCATTTTCTAACAGATTTTCTAACAGATTATTAAATACATTAATACTATTTTCGTAAGCTACCTTAAATTCAAATTCCGAATTATAAATTGAAATTACGTATGCAATCCCAGCTAAACCATGTGCAAAATTACATTCTTTTAAACTATTAACATTTTGTATCTCTTCTACAAAATATAAATATAACTCCTCTATTTTTTCTCTAATAAATTTCATACTATCGACATCATTGAAATTTATACAGTATTTCATAATACTCAATAAAACACCTGACTTTCCTAAAGCAAAGTCAAATACTTCAACTTTCTGATAATTACTTATCAAGTCTTTATAAATTTCTCTAGTTTTATCTATAATCAATTCTCTACTTGGATTGTTGCTGGCAAATTTTTTATAGAACTCTAATAATGCCCAAAGATATCCAGAAGAACCAAATAAAATTGAATAACCATTTAAATACCCATTTCCTTTATTTTGATTTCCTTCAGAGATAAGCCACTCGATAATTCTACCATTGTCAGAAATGTCTCTCATGTGTGATAAATAAAACAAATATCCTGATAAGCCATGTTGAAACGATACTGGACTAACAAATTCTCCAAATTCATTTGAATTTAGTATCCTACTTTCTCTATTCATATTTAATGAAAGAAGATAGTTAATAAGTGTCTCATTTTCAATTTGAAAATCGAATGAGGAATTAACTCTCTTTGAATGAAATCCTATATTTTCATCTTCAAAATCGTTTATATACTTCATCTTCTCGAATCGGTCTAACTTCTCTTGTTCACTTAAATTCAATAAATACATCAACCAGTTAAATTGCGATTTAGTTATGTTCCCAATTTCTTTCTCCATATACATACAAGACTTGATTTTATCTAAAGCAGTTATATTTAAGAAGACGTCCTCTCCTTCAAATATTAAAACATGCTCGCGCATAATCGCCAAACTCAACATTGCAAGTGCAAAATAATCCTGTTGAATGGTACAAATTTTTGAGGAACAATCAGTATTTATCATGAATTTTGTAGCAGCTCTTCTAACAGTATTATTTTTGTTTGTAAAATTTTCTAGGTCTATTAACCTAACACGACCAAAATCATCCAATATAAAGTTTGTTGGAGAAATATCCACTGCTAAATATCCTTCAGCATGAATGTCATTAATAATATCAATTATATTATTAATAATTACATTTTTTTCGATATCAATATTTTTTAAATCAAAAAAATTATATCCTGGTATAAACTTTTGCACTACGAAGTAATCTTCATTGACATAAAACTCTTCAATTAATTCTGTCGTATAGGACTTGTTCTGAAATACTTTCAAATTTGTTGCTTCATTCTTTAATTCATCAATTGCAGAGAAACCATCATCCCAACTATAAACATATGGTCGTGCATGTTTTATTATCACTTTCTGATTACTATTTTTTACTACAGCTCTGTAAACATTTCCTCTATTGGATTTTTTCAGAATACACTCGATATTATAGTGATTTAAAGGGTGATTCTCTGGAATTCCCGGGGAGGGTTTAAATAATTTATTTTTTTCCACATCAGTAAATAAATCCTTAACCCCTTCTGGCAAATACGGATAATTTAATCTCAGATCCTCTACTAATTCTCCTCTACTATTTTTCATCATGTAGACAATTTTATTTTCAGAAAAATTGTAGTTTTTAATTGCTTTAAACGCCCCATATCTATAATGTATTGGAGAATGTTCACCACATTGAAAATCTGATAAAATCCTTGGAGCTTTATAGTTTTCTAACTTTTCTTTTAGATTTAATATTATTCGTTTGGCCTGCTTCCTACTAGACGGATATATAGTGATAAACTTATTTGCAGTAGGAGAAACTTCCCTCGGAGAATTCAATTTTTTTAACTCATCCAAACAATCTAGAACTTTGTAGTTACATCTTTCCTTCTCCAGCTCTTGTGCAACAATATAAAAAATATTACAAGCGTCTTTTAGTTGACTGCTTACATGAAGTTTCCATCCCTGTGTAAGTTTATTGTTACTATACTTCACAAATAACCACCCATTTTTATGGTAAGTGTCAACTTGTATTTTATTCAGCATTGTTTGTAATCTATCCATAAATATAATAAATACATTATCTCTAAAATGAAATTAAGGATAGTTAATTAGTAATTAACTATCCTTAATTTTAACCAATTATTCTTAAAGAGCAGTAAATGAGCAAGTCCACTTACAAACTTCACGTGATACAGTAATTACTGGCTCTTCAGGTAACAATTCAAGTTCCATTAGATTATGCATTTCTTTTCTCCTTTAATTATTTTTCTTTGTAAACCACTTCTGCAACCTAGGATTTGCTTCAAATGTCTTACAAGGACAGTATAACACAGAAATTAGCTCATTTTAGAAAATCGCATATTTGATATTTTTTCTCATGGAAATTTCACATTTGCGATTTTTGTAGATTTGACTCTTTCCCTGATATAATGAAGGTACTACTCACAAGGAGGGATATAATGATGAAAAAAAGCAAAATCCAACTGATACTCCTACTTATTTTAGAGTGGGTTATTGTCATTCCTTTTCTAACTAATCGATAAGCTCTTTGTATTGCTGCAAACGCAATTCAAAAAGGGCTGTTAATTGTGGATTTTCTAATATTTGCAGAGATTGGATAAAGTGTTCAATCTCTTTTTGATTGCTCCCCTTGGTTTGAAGGAATACACTCATCTTCTTTAAAAACTGCAATGATACTTTCTCAAAAACATCATATGGCCGGAGCATACTCTCCAACTCGGCTTCAAAGATTGGGATGTAAGAGAAAAGCTTACGCTCCATGAGCTCTGAGATGATATTAAGATAACCACTTTTCATATACAATTGATTGTGTACCAACTCTTTAAATTCCTTGGATTTTTCAAGTAAAGAGGTGGATAAAAAAATCAGATCTTGATTACTTAAGAAAGGCATGGTATTGCAAAAAAGATAGAGTTCAAACCAGGTCCAAGACTCGATAGCATAGAGATAGGTGGTCAAAAACTCGCTATCCTCCTCTTCTAACGGATACCTTTTATCTAAGGAATGGATAGCATCTTTAATCACAATAGCATTCAAACGACGATAGGTCTGCGCCATCTGTTCCTGCTCAACTTCCTCTAATAGTTGCTCTAAGCCAGCCATATCTTGATGGGCAAAACGATCTACAACTTTTCGTCCAAATCGCATATGTGGGGATTCCTGATAATTATTAAGCTTGTGTCCAAACTCATCAAAGGTCACATTTATCCCTTGGATAGCTAGTATCAGTTTATCCGCAGACAGCATAGACTGTCCCAGTTCAAACTTGGATAACTGAGAAGCTGTTAGACCTTCACAAGCCACATCTGACTGCTTGAGCTTTCTCGCCAGCCGCAATTCCTTGTAAAATTCTCCCAATTCCATTCTCTCAATCATCTGGCCACCTCCTAATTTTTACATATTATATCATCATTTTTACAGCTTTGTCAAAATATTCTGACATTTTCCGGAGTAAAAAAGCCAGCCTCAAGCTGACTCTTTATTCCATAGTATCAAAGGCGAGGCTTGGTTTGGCGTTGAGGTCCAAGCCTGCAAAGTTTTCTTTATTCCACTCGCTGACGCTGGCATAGGCAATCATACCCGCGTTGTCTCCGCAAAGGCGTAGGGGAGGGATGATAACCTTGACATCTGTGATTTCAGCTGCTAGTCGTTCTCTGAGCCCTTTATTGGCAGCCACGCCACCTGCTACAACTAGAGTTTTAACAGGATATTTCTCCAAGGCCTTCTTGGTTTTGGTCATAAGAATATCCATGACCGCAGCTTGGAAGGAAGCTGACAGATCTTTCTTGGACAAGCTTTCTCCCTTTTGCTCGGCATTGTGGTGAAGATTGATAAAGGCAGACTTCAAACCTGAAAATGAAAACTCCAGATTATCTTCCTTGATCATGGCACGAGGGAAATCATACACATCCTGTCCCTGATGAGCCAACTCGTCAATCTCGCGACCTGCTGGATAAGTCAATCCCATGACACGGCCGACCTTGTCATAGGCCTCACCAACCGCATCATCCCGCGTTTCTCCAACAATCTTGTAATCCCCAGCCTCTGACACATAGACCAACTCTGTGTGCCCACCGCTGACCAAGAGAGCTAGCAAGGGAAACTCCAAAGGCTCCACACTCTGAGCCGCCATAAGGTGACCAGCCATGTGGTTAACGGAGATCATCGGAAGTCCATGAGCCCAAGCAAAAGCCTTGGCAGCTGACAAACCAACTAGCAGTGCTCCAACCAATCCAGGTCCATAAGTAACGGCAACAGCTGTCACATCCGCTTCGGTAATCCCTGCTTCTGCTAGCGCCTCCTCGATGCAGGCTGTAATAACCTCGACATGGTGACGACTAGCTACTTCTGGTACTACGCCCCCAAAACGTTTGTGACTCTCAATTTGACTCGCAATGACATTGGACAAGAGCTCGTCATCGTTTTTCAGTACGGCAACACTGGTCTCATCACAGGATGTCTCAAATGCTAAAATATATCTATCCTTCATCTATTTCTCTCTTCATGATGATGGCGTCCTCGACTGGGTCATGGTAGTAGGCCTTTCGCTCAGCGATGACCGCCATCTTTTCTTTCTTGTAAAATGCTTGCGCTCGTTGGTTTGACTTTCTGACTTCGAGGAAAATCTCCTTATCCGCTGGCAATTGAGCAAACAAGGCTGACGCAATTCCCTGACCCTGATAGCTAGGCAGTACAGCAATCTGCAAGACTTCTGCTTCAAAGAGATTCTCCTGAACGGCTAGAAAGCCAATCACTTCTGCCCCATCATAAGCTAGAGCGTACCAAGTCTGGTCTTGGGACAGGTCTGCTTGGATTTGTTCCAGTGCCCAAGGACTGACTGGGTAAACTGTTACCATAACAGCGTAGATTGCTTGAGCCAGGTCAGGCTGTCTTTGGATTCTTTTGATTTCTATCATAGACGTTTAATGTAGGACTCACCAGACTCGGTATGGTTCTTGAGCCAGTTTTCCTCAGCCTCAACACGCTTGAGATAGTTAGGAACAAAGTCATGAATGGACTGGGAAGGCAGGTCTAAACCGAGACGACCAACAGCCGCCGCGTTTGGCAAAGTTGGCTGAAGGGTAGCCTGAGGAAGAGCCACTTCAATCTGCTCCGTAAAAGCTGCTGTCTCTCCGACAAAGGTGACTGACTGGTTAGCAGCGCCAGCTATTTCCAAAACCTCTGCCAAAGGCAGATGAGCTTCCGGCCACACAGCCTGACCAGACTGGTAAAAGCCAGCATAGACATTATTGCGGCGGGCATCCATGACAGGAATGACCAAACCTTCCACCTGCTCTGGAACTAAAGCCAGCAAACTAGACACACCAACCAGCTCAATCTTGAGGGTATGGGCCAGAGTCTTGGCTGTCGCCACCGCAATTCTCAGACCTGTGTAGCTGCCCGGACCTTGAGCAACTACGATACGATCCAAATCCTTGGGTGTCCAATCCAGACTGCCCATCAAAAAATCGATGGCAGGCATGAGGGTAATACTGTGATTTTTCTTGATATTGATCATAGTCTCAGCAAGAACCTGCTTGTCCTCTAAAATGGCTAGAGAAAGAGCCTTGCTGGACGTATCAAAAGCTAATACTTTCATAACATATTCCTATCTTTTTGTCTGTTTACTATTATACTACAAAAGCTAGCGCATGGGAATTTTCTTTGTTTTGAAACAAAAGAGGCCTGCCACTTAGACAAGCAATTCTACACAAAAAATTTAAAAAAGTTATATCTTTTTTGAATAGAAAAGTGAACAAGGAAATTGAAAGGTTCTTTGTAAAAAATTTGGATCATGCATTTATGTTTCAACTCGATTTTCGATGTGAGAAATCATCGTCATAACAATAAAGATAGCATCTAAAAATAGAAAAAGTCCATCCCATCTATCAAGACGAGGTGGACTTTCTGTATATTTAGATGAATAATTGACTTTAGGCATTTAAACCAAAGTAGAAAACGAGCCAAACAACATAGGTGATAAGGAGGAGAAAAATTGAATAGAGTGTCACAAAAGCAAGCTTCCAAAGGAATTTTGTTTTGCGGTGTTCCAGATGCGCAAACAGGGCATTCCCCCCATAGACACAGGCTACAAAGACTATAAACATCAAGAGGCGAACCCCTACTGCAAATTCAAACAAACTAAACATTCTTAATCCTCCTTTTGGTATTGCTATTTTTATATAAACTGTTGACAATGTTGGTCTATCAATGTTAAAATGTAATTCAACACTGGTAGGAAAATCAGGTTGAGTCGTTGACTCTTCGGGTTGCAGTGCTATCCCTGATACTTTTGTTTCTAAAGAACTGAAATTGCGATTGAACAATTCGCCCCCAGTGTTTGACGGCTCTTGATTTCGGTCAAGGGCTTTTCTTTGCCTCTTTAGTAAGCACTCCACTTCATGCTGTTTCTACATCGTTATACTTATAGATTGATTTCTTAGCTGAGTAAATGATAAAATGGGGTAAAGGTTGAGATTTGGTCTGACTTGGTGACAAGTCTTTCAAAAGTTGTGATTCAATCACTTCAGGTAATGGTGCTGCCCCTTAAGCTTGCTCAGAAAGATCCCTTAATTTTGTCTCAGCCTTTTTGGTTGCTCTCGAGATTTCTCAAGGGCTTTTTCTTTTTTCAAAGATATCATTCTGCCCCAACCATCTACACCAACGATTAATGAAACTAGAACTATATTCTTCCTTAAATCTACTATCTCTTTAGATTCCCCCTTTCATTATAACACCTAAGCGCTCTCCGACCAAATCCTACCTGTCTTTTTGCTCCTTCTTCCCCTCCAGACTTTCTCCATTTCCGTCTTTTACTAATTTTTCATTTTATGGTATAATTGA